>NZ_JBFMHW010000009.1:0-254219 GCF_040754745.1 Pseudomonas sp. SB113 | reverse complement strand
GGCTATAGCTCAGCTGGGAGAGCGCTTGCATGGCATGCAAGAGGTCAACGGTTCGATCCCGTTTAGCTCCACCAATTTGCAGGTTCAAGGTCTGGCCACACCGTCCTTGAATTGATCAGGTCTCAGCTCTGATCAGATGTACAGAAGGTTTTGTCCCCTTCGTCTAGTGGCCTAGGACACCGCCCTTTCACGGCGGTAACAGGGGTTCGAGTCCCCTAGGGGACGCCAGTTTCAACAAGCAGTTCGAAAGGTCTGCTGCGCCGCGAGGCGAAAAATCCGGGGCTATAGCTCAGCTGGGAGAGCGCTTGCATGGCATGCAAGAGGTCAACGGTTCGATCCCGTTTAGCTCCACCAATTTGCAGGTTCAAGGTCTGGCCACACCGTCCTTGAATTGATCAGGTCTCAGCACTGATCAGCTGTACAGAAGGTTTGTGTCCCCTTCGTCTAGTGGCCTAGGACACCGCCCTTTCACGGCGGTAACAGGGGTTCGAGTCCCCTAGGGGACGCCACGATTACCCGCTCTGCGGGATTTTTAAGGGTCATTCAATTATTGAATGGCCCTTTTGTTTGTCTGGCGTTTGGCCAATTCTCTCCTCTATTCCATTCTTCTGTTCTGACCAGTGGTCATGCCTGTCGCTTGCGAAATATTATTATGGTAATAATATTCAACCCATGAAGGACGGAGGCAACGATGAACGATAAAAAAGCGCAAACCCGCGAACGTATTCTGCAAGCCGCCAGCGCCGCGTTGGTCCAGCGTGGCCCGGTTGAGCCGAGCGTGGGTGAAGTCATGGGCGCGGCGGGGCTGACCGTCGGTGGTTTCTACGCGCACTTTGAAAGCAAGGACGCGTTGATGCTGGAGGCGTTCAGCCAGTTGTTGGCGCGGCGGCGTGCATCTATCGACGATATGGATGCACAGCTTACGGGAGAGGAGCGCAGAGGTCTGGTGGCGGCGTTTTATCTGTCGCGCAAGCACCGCGACTCAACGGCGCAAGCGTGCCCGATCCCGGCCACCGTGGGCGAGATGGCGCGGCTGCCGGATGCCTTTCGCGATGCGCTGAACGAGCATGTGGAACTGATGGCTGCCCAGCTCGCCGCCAGTCCCGAAGACACCGACAAAGCCTTGGCTGATATGGCGTTGATGATCGGTGGGCTGGCATTGGCACGCGCCCTGGGGGCGGGCGAGTTGTCGGACCGAGTGTTACGCGCTGCCAAGTCGGCTGTGCGTTAGAAGAGGGGGCAGGGATGGGCACGTTAACCTGGATTCGTCGCTTCAACGGCACGCTGGGGCACCTGGCACCGCAAACGGTCGCCAACAAGATGCGTCGTGCCTTCATGACGCCGCGCGACCTGCCGCCACGTGACTGGGAACTGCCGCTGCTGGCGCAATCGGAACGCATCACCTTGCGTTTCGGCCTGTCGGCGCTGCGCTGGGGCCAAGGCCCTGCGGTGTTGTTGATGCACGGCTGGGAAGGTCGGCCAACCCAGTTCGCCAGCTTGATCACCGCGTTGATAGACAACGGTTATTCCGTGATTGCCCTGGACGGACCTGCCCATGGCCACTCGCCGGGGCGTGAAGCCCATGTGCTGCTCTTCGCCCGAGCCATGTTGGAGGCGGCTGCCGAATTACCGCCGCTGCACGCTGTGATCGGCCATTCCATGGGCGGCGCCAGTGCGATGCTGGCGGTGCAGTTGGGATTGCGTACCGAAGCGTTGGTGAGCATCGCCGCCCCGTCACGCTTTTTGGATGTGCTGCGCGGTTTTACCACGATGGTCGGTCTGCCGGCGCGCGCACGCTCGGCATTTATCCAGGAGGTGGAGTTGACGTTCGGAATGCCGCTCAAGCACTTGGATGTGGCGCATTACCAGATGAATATCCCCGGGCTGGTCGTGCACGCCGAAGACGATACCTTCGTTCCGGTCAAGGCGTCTCAAGCCATCCACGACGCCTGGTTCGACAGCCGTCTGCTGCGCCTGGAGCAGGGCGGGCACCAGAAAGTGCTGGCCGACCCCCGAGTGATCGAGGGTGTGCTGACGCTGTTGGCCGGTCGTCGTTTACAGGACCGGCAAACCGCCTGATACACTGCCCCGCCGACATTAATCGACTGGGAGCAAGGCATGGGCTGGGATTTGGCAACGCCGTTTATCATCGATCTGCAGGTCGCCCCTGAAGACATCGACGGTCTGGGGCACGCCAATAACGCGGTGTACGTGTCCTGGCTGGAACGCTGCGCCTGGCGCCATTCCCAGCGCCTGGGGCTGGACCTCACCGAGTACCGTCGCCTGGACCGCGCCATGGCGGTGGTGCGCCATGAAATCGATTACCTGGCGGCGGGCTACGAAGGCGATGAGCTGCAGCTGGCCACCTGGATCGTCGACTGGGACCAGCGCCTGAAAATGACCCGTCGCTTTCAACTGGTACGCCCGCGTGACGGTGCTACCTTGCTGCGTGCGCAAACCACCTTTGTCTGCATCGAACTGTCCACCGGCAAGCCCAAACGCATGCCGGCGGAGTTTCTCGACGGTTATGGTCCGGCCCTGACAGGGGGTTAACGGTTGCCGTGGGAAACCCAGTAAACTGCGCCACGATTTTTGTTGAGTGTTTTCCATGCAAATTGCTTTGGCGCCCATGGAGGGGTTGGTCGACAACATCCTGCGGGACGTGCTGACCCGCGTGGGCGGTATCGACTGGTGCGTAACCGAGTTCATCCGTGTCAACGACCGCCTGCTCACCCCGGCGTATTTCCACAAGCTCGCCCCGGAACTGCTGCACGGTGCCCACACTGCGGCCGGCGTGCCGTTGCGCGTGCAACTGCTTGGCTCCGACCCGGTGTGCCTGGCGGAAAACGCCGCCCTGGCCTGCGAGCTGGGCTCCGAGGTGATCGACCTGAACTTTGGCTGCCCGGCCAAGACCGTCAATAAATCCCGTGGCGGTGCGGTGCTGCTCAAGGAGCCGGAGCTGCTCAACCAGATCGTCGAACACGTACGCCGCGCCGTGCCGGCCCATATCCCGGTGACCGCCAAGATGCGCCTGGGCTTCGACAGCCCGGATGGCGCGCTGGTGTGTGCCACGGCTTTGGCCGAAGGCGGCGCGGCGCATATCGTGGTGCATGCGCGGACCAAGACGGACGGTTACAAGCCGCCAGCCCATTGGGAGTGGATCCCGCGCGTGCAGGAGGTGGTCAAGGTGCCGGTGTTCGCCAACGGGGATATCTGGAGCGTCGAAGACTGGCGGCGTTGCCGCGAAATCAGTGGCGTCGAGGACATCATGTTGGGCCGTGGCCTGGTATCGCGCCCTGATCTCGCCCGGCAAATTGCTGCCGCCCGCGCGGGCGAAGAGGTGGTGGAGATGAGCTGGGCACAGATGCAGCCGATGCTTCAGGCGTTCTGGACGCAATCGGTGGCGCAGTTGACTGAGCGCCAGGCGCCGGGTCGTTTGAAGCAGTGGCTGGCAATGCTGACCCGCAATTATCCGGAGGCGGTGGAGTTGTTTACCGCCATGCGTCGTGAGACTGACCTGCAGCAAGTCAGCCGACTGCTCGGCATGGTTCATCCCGAAGCGGCTTTGCCTTCTGTAGGAGCGAGCTTGCTCGCGAAGGACGTCAACGACAACGCAGGCATCCTGATTTAACGCGGTGTCTTTGGATTTTTCGCGAGCAAGGGTACCTAGGCGCATGAGGCGCCCTTTTTTGTGGTTTGTATTTCGTTGTTACATGGGGCGCCGGAACCTCCGAGAAGCTATCGGTCACTGAGGGTAAGTAAAAATTTCATTAACTGACTTGGTTAAGGGGAGTTTTACTTTTTATAAGTTGGCCAACTTCATAGGAGCAACACTCATGTTTGGTAGCATTATTAGCCTGTTTTCCTCGCGCTCAACACCGTCGCCTCAGGCATACGACCGAAATTTGGACTTGATGCACTCGGCAGCGCCAAGGCGGGCTGACGGTAGATTTCATTTCGATCACTGCCACCCACAACGGTCCTGCCGCCCCCAACCGCTCTGCAATGCGGTTCTGCCACAGCCTGCAAAAAAGGGTGGCTTCCTAAGTAAGCTTTTTGGCGGTATTGGCAATGCTCTTAGCAACATCTTCAAACCGATTACGAGTGCCATTAGCGGTATTGCCAGCTTTTTCAGCAATCTCAACCCGTTTAAGGGATTGTTCTGAGTGCTGATGTGCTTGCACGGTGAAGCCATCGTGTCGCTCTATATTTTTTAGTTGTTGAATAAGCGGCCACCCGCCCATGATTGGGTGGCCGCCAATTACCCCAGCAGTTGTTTAAACTGATCCTGCGGCAGCGGCCTGCTGTGCAAATACCCCTGATACAAATGGCAGCCCAATCCCTGCAAAAACGCCAACTGTTCCGCTGTTTCCACCCCTTCGGCAATGACCTCTAGATTCAAGCTACGCGCCATGGCCACAATCGCCCGGATGATCTCCGCATCGTTCGGATCATGAGTCGCATCACGCACAAACGATTGATCGATTTTCAGCGCATCCACCGGCAGGCGCTTGAGGTAGGTCAGCGATGAGTAGCCGGTGCCGAAGTCATCCATGGCAAAACTGACGCCGAGCTTTTTCAGGCGGCGCATCTTGGCCACGGTGTCGTCGAGGTTCTGAATCACGATACCTTCGGTGATTTCCAACTTCAGCAGGTTGTAGGGCAGCTGATGCCGCTTGAGGCTGCGCTCCACCCGTTCCACAAAGTCGTTCTGACGAAACTGCCGGGGGCTGATGTTGACGCACAGGCTGAAGTTCAGCGGGTCCACCAGGCCTTCAGCAATCAGCTGTGCAAAGGCGGCGCAGGCCTCATCGAGGATCCAGGTACCGACTTCGAGGATCAGGCCGCTGTCCTCCAGAACCTTGATGAATTCGGACGGCGACTGCGCGCCCAACTGCGGATGCTGCCAGCGCACCAGGGCCTCGGCGCCGACGATCTTGTTGCCGCGCGCATCCACCTGGGGTTGGTAATGCACGCTGAACTCGCCGCGTGACAGGGCCAGGCGCAGGTCGGTTTCCATGCGTAGGCGCTCGCTGGCGGCCTTTTGCATGCTGTTGTGGAACATCTGCGTGGTGTTGCGCCCCGAGTCCTTGGCCCGGTACAGCGCGATGTCGGCGCGCTTTAGCAGGTCCGCCGGGGTCGTGCCATGGTCTGGAATCAATGCCACGCCGATGCTCGGCGTGACCTGCAGGCGATGGCCATCGAGGAACATCGGCTCCGACAGCAATTCGCGCAGGGTATCGGCCAGTTCCTGCACCTGGGCGCTGACTTGCGGGCGCGTGCCGTCCAGGCCGCTGAGCAGCACCACGAATTCGTCGCCGCCCAGGCGCGCGACCGTGTCCTCCATGCGCACGCTGGCTTCCAGGCGCGCCGTGACGATTTTCAGCACGGTGTCGCCCACCGGGTGGCCGAGGGAATCGTTGATGTGCTTGAAATGGTCGAGGTCAAGAAACAGCAGGGCGCCGCGCAGGTTATGGCGCTTGAGCAAGGCAATCTGTTGGCTCAGGCGATCCATCAGCAGCGCACGGTTAGGCAGGTTGGTCAGCGGGTCGTGATACGCCAGGTGACGAATCTGCGCCTGGGCGTTTTTCAGCAGGCTCACGTCCCGTGCGGTCAGGAGCAGGCACGGGGTTTCATTGAGGGTGATCGGTTCGACCGACACCTCCACCGCCAATACGTCGCCGCGCTTGTTGCACCAGAGCATTTCCAGGTGATGGATGCGCCCCTTGATCTGCAATTCGGCCAATAAGGCCGCGCGCTGGTTTTCATCGGCCCAGATGCCGATCTGGTACAGCGTCAGGCCGATGGCTTCTTCGGCGCGATAGCCGGTAAGGCGGCAGAAGCCGTCGTTGACCTCCACGTAACGGCCGGTATCGCGCTCGGTGATGGATATGGCGTCAGGGCTGGAATGGAAGGCCTTGGCGAACTTCTCCTCGCTGGCCTTCAGCGCGGCCTCCGAGCGTTGTTGCTGGGTGATGTCGCGCAACGTGGTGACGATGCACGGCTGGTCGCCCACCTTGATCAGTCGGCTGGAAATCATGCAGGTCAGGGTCTGGCCGTTCTTGTGGTGCACCACGATGGCCACATTGCTCAGCGCCTGATCGCGAATCACCTGTTCGATACGCTGCAGGCGCTTGCTTGACTCGTCCCACAGGCCGATCTGCTCGGCGCTCTTGTCGATCACCTCGGCCGCCGTCCAGCCAAAGACCTGGGTAAAGGCGGGGTTGATTTCGATGAACGCGCCGCTGTCCAGGCAGGTGACGCAGATGGGGTCGGGGCTGGCCTGGAACAGGCTGGCGAACTTTTCTTCGGAGGCGGTCAGGCGTTGTTCGCGCTCCACCTGGTCGGTGATGTCCAGCAGGGTGCCGGCCATGCGCAGCGGCGCCCCTTGTTCATCGCGGTAGAGGCGGGCGCGGCTTTCCAGGTAGCGCGAGCTGCCGTCTTCCAGTTGCACACGGTAAGTCAGTTGATAATTGCCGGCCGGGCCTTCGCGCAGGGTGCGATAGGCGTTACGCATGTTCTCGCGTTCTTGCGTGGGCATGCCCTCGAAAAACGCCTCGAAGGATTCATGAAAGGGCTCGGGGGGCAGGCCGTGCAGTTGCGCGGCGCGGGCCGAGCCGTAGAGCAAGCCGGTGGGGATATGCCAGTCCCAGGTGCCCAGTTGCGCCGAGTCCAGGGCCAGGTCCAGGCGCTCCTGGCTGTCCTTGAGGGCATTTTCGGCGTTTTTGCGCTCGGTGGTGTCGAGAAAGGTGCTGAGCAAATAAGCCTCGCCCTCCAGTTCGACCTTTTGTGCACTGAGGGTGCCATCGTGGATCTGGCCGTTGCTGGCGCAGAACTGCACTTCCATGGTGATGGGCTCACCCTTGCGCTGGGTGGCCTGGACCAGTTGCGCGCGTTGTTCGGGGTGTCGCCACAGGCCCAGGTCCAGGGTGGTGCGGCCGATGGCATCGGCCACCGGCCAGCCGAAGAGCATCTCGAAATACTGGTTGGCTTCACTGATCAGGCCGTCGGACTGGCGGGTCAACAACACCATGTTCGGGCACAGGTGAAACAAGGTGGCGAAGCGTTTTTCGGAATGGCTGAGGGCGTGCTCTCGCTCGCGCTGGCGCGTGGTTTCGCGGATCACGCCGATCATGCGGCGCCGGCCGGCCTTGTCCGGTGCCAGGCTGCCATTGATCTCCAGCCAGTGATGAGTGCCGTCCGGCCATTGGATGTGATGGTGCATGGCCTGCTCGAACGGCTCGCCGGCCAGCACCGCATGAAAGGCCCGCACCACCCTGGATCGATCCGACGGCGCCAGCAGGTCGAGGTAATCCAGGTCCTTGGGCAGCGGCTGGCGCGGGTCGAAGCCGAACAGTGCCTGGGTGCCCCGTGACCAGCTGATACGGCCCGTGTCGATTTCCCAGCACCATGCGCCCAGCCGCGCAGCATTAAGGGCTGCCAGCAGTTGTGGCGCGCTCTCCCAGCGTTGTTCCGCCTGTTGAGGGTCCAGGGCGTAAATACGGGGCAGGGGTGGCACAGGGTCGACGGGGTTGCGCATTATCAAAGGGCCTTGGCTCGATGGGCAAACAGCGCGGGTTGACTCAGAACCCGAGGCCGCACGGCGTCATACCGGTATCACTGGCAGATCCACCTGTGCATCCAATAGGCTCATGAAAGCCCGCGCAGCATTCGACAGCGTCCTTTCGGTGTGCACGATATAGCCTAGCTGGCGACTGAGTTGTATGCCCGGCAAAGCGATACTCGCCACCTGATCATCGAGCATGGTGCGCGGCAGGACGCTCCAGGCCAAGCCGATGGAGACCATCATCTTGATGGTTTCCAGGTAGTTGGTACTCATCGCGATGTTCGGCGTAAGGCCCTGGGCCTCGAACAGTCGGCTGACAATATGGTGGGTAAAGGTATTACCGCCAGGGAAAACCGCCGGGTGGCCGGCAATATCGGTCAGGCTGACGTCGCGGTTGCCGGTGAGGCTGTGCTCCGGCGCCACCACGAAATCCAGCGGGTCGTCCCACACCGGGGTGGCGCTTACCAGGTGATGAGGATCGGGCGCCAGGGTGATCACTGCCACTTCGGCGCGGCCGTGGAGGATTTCTTCGTAGGCCACTTCCGAATCGAGAAACTGGATGTCCAGGGCTACGTTCGGGTATTCCCGGGTGAAGGTGCGCAGGATCGGTGGCAGACGATGCAGGCCAATATGGTGGCTGGTGGCCAAAGTGAGGCGACCGCTGACTTCTCCGGTGAGGTTGGTGAGGGCGCGGCGGGTGTCGTCCAGCACGTTGAGAATCTGATAAGCGCGCGGCAGCAAGGCCCGGCCGGCTTCGGTCAAGCCGACTTCACGGCCCAGGCGATCAAACAGGCGCACCTTCAATTGCTGTTCCAGGCCGGCGATACGCTTGCTGATGGCCGGTTGGGTCAGGTGCAGGCGTTCGCCGGCGCCGGAGAAGCTGCCGGTCTCGGCGATGGCAATAAAGGCATTGAGGTTGGCCAGGTCCATGGTGGTATTCCAGTTGGTAATCCAAAGCATAAAAAATATGAATTTGAGTTATTTAATGTAGCGCCATACCATCAGCCTCACAAGCCAAAGGGTTATTGAAAAGCCCGGCGCATAGAAACACCGCTGATGAGGACCGACTGATGGCCGGCAAAACGCTTTACGACAAGCTTTGGGATTCCCATGAAGTGAAACGGCGCGACGATGGCTCGTCGCTGATCTATATCGACCGTCACATCATCCATGAAGTGACCTCGCCACAAGCGTTCGAAGGCCTGCGGCTGGCCGGGCGCAAGCCTTGGCGCGTCGACTCGATCATCGCCACCCCGGACCACAACGTACCGACCACCCCGGAGCGCAAGGGCGGGATTGACGCCATTGTCGACACCGTGTCGCGTTTGCAGGTACAGACCCTCGACGACTATTGCGATGAATATGGCATCACCGAATTCAAGATGAATGACGTGCGTCAAGGCATCGTGCACGTGATCGGCCCGGAGCAGGGCGCGACCTTGCCGGGCATGACCGTGGTCTGCGGCGACTCCCACACCTCCACCCACGGCGCGTTCGGCGCCCTGGCGCACGGCATCGGCACCTCGGAGGTGGAGCACGTGTTCGCCACCCAGTGCCTGGTCGCCAAAAAGATGAAGAACATGCTGGTACGCGTCGAAGGCCAATTGCCGTTTGGCGTGACCGCCAAGGACATCGTGCTCGCCGTGATCGGCAAGATCGGCACCGCCGGCGGTAACGGCCATGCCATCGAGTTCGCCGGCAGCGCCATTCGCGACCTGTCCATCGAAGGCCGCATGACCATCTGCAACATGTCCATCGAAGCCGGTGCCCGCGTCGGCATGGTGGCGGCGGACGAGAAAACCGTTGAATACGTAAAAGGCCGTCCTTTCGCACCGGCGGGCGCCGATTGGGACGCAGCGGTTGAAGCCTGGAAAGACCTGGTGTCCGACGCCGATGCGGTGTTCGACACCGTGGTAGAGCTCGACGCTGCCCAGATCAAGCCGCAAGTCAGCTGGGGCACTTCGCCGGAAATGGTCCTGGCCGTCGACCAGAACGTGCCGGACCCGGCGCAGGAGGCCGACCTGGTCAAGCGCGGTTCCATCGAGCGCGCCTTGAAGTACATGGGCTTGAAAGCCAACCAGGCGATCACCGACATCCAGTTGGATCGCGTGTTTATCGGTTCCTGCACCAACTCGCGGATCGAAGACCTGCGCGCGGCGGCGGTGATCGCCAAGGGCCGCAAAGTCGCCTCGACCATCAAGCAGGCCATCGTGGTGCCAGGTTCGGGCCTGGTTAAAGCCCAGGCTGAAGCCGAAGGCCTGGACAAGATCTTCCTTGAGGCCGGTTTTGAATGGCGTGAACCGGGCTGCTCGATGTGCCTGGCGATGAACCCGGACCGCCTGGAGTCGGGCGAGCATTGCGCGTCGACCTCCAACCGTAACTTCGAGGGGCGTCAGGGCGCCGGTGGCCGTACCCACTTGGTGAGCCCGGCCATGGCCGCCGCCGCTGCCGTCAACGGTCGTTTCATCGACGTTCGCGAATTGATCTGAGGAAAACCCGATGAGAGCTTTTACCCAACACACCGGTTTGGTCGCGCCGTTGGACCGTGCCAACGTCGACACTGACCAGATCATTCCCAAGCAGTTCTTGAAGTCGATCAAGCGCACCGGTTTCGGCCCCAACCTGTTCGACGAGTGGCGCTACCTGGACGTGGGCTACGCCTACCAGGACAACTCCAAGCGCCCGCTGAACAAGGACTTCGTGCTTAACGCCGAGCGCTACCAAGGTGCCAGCGTGTTGCTGGCCCGGGAAAACTTCGGTTGCGGCTCCAGCCGCGAGCATGCGCCGTGGGCCCTGGAAGAATATGGCTTTCGCAGCATCATCGCGCCGAGCTATGCCGACATCTTCTTCAACAACAGCTTCAAGAACGGCCTGTTGCCGATCATCTTGAGCGATGCGGAAGTGGATGAGCTGTTCAAGGCGGTGGAAGCTGATGTGGGTTACCAACTGACCATCGACCTGGCCGCGCAAACCGTGACCCGCCCGGACGGCAAGGTGTACCACTTTGAAGTGGATGCCTTCCGCAAGCACTGCCTGATCAACGGCCTGGACGATATTGGCCTGACCCTGCAGGACGGCGATGCGATTGCCGCGTTTGAAGCCAGGCACCGGGCGAGCCAGCCGTGGTTGTTTCGTGACGTCTAAATTGATGTAGGCAGGACCGCCGCCATCGGGGGCAAGCCCCCTCTCACAGGGGGAACGCATTCCAAATGTGGGAGGGGGCTTGCCCCCGATGAGGCCAGTGTTAACAACACACATCCAGGGGAAACACCATGACCAGCACCGCCCACACCCAAGTCGTGCAAAAACAATTCGGCGAACAGGCGTCTGCCTACCTGAGCAGTGCCGTGCACGCCCAAGGCACCGAATTCGCGCTGCTCCAGGCCGAACTGGCCGGGCAGGGCGGTGCACGACTGCTGGACCTGGGCTGCGGTGCCGGTCATGTGAGTTTCCATGTGGCGCCATTGGTCAAGGAAGTGGTGGCCTACGATCTATCCCAGCAGATGCTCGATGTGGTGGCCGCCGCTGCGCAAGATCGCGGTCTCACCAACATCAGCACCGTAAACGGCGCCGCCGAGCGCCTGCCGTTTGCCGATGGCGAATTCGACTTCGTGTTCAGCCGTTATTCGGCGCACCATTGGAGCGACCTCGGCCTGGCCCTGCGCGAAGTGCGCCGCGTGCTCAAGCCGGGCGGCGTGGCGGCGTTTGTGGATGTCTTGTCACCGGGCAGCCCGCTGTTGGACACTTACCTGCAAACCGTCGAAGTGCTGCGCGACACCAGCCACGTGCGTGACTACTCCGCCGCCGAGTGGATGCGCCAGCTCAGCGAAGCCGGTTTACATGTACGCAACAGCAGCCGCCAGCGCTTGCGCCTGGAATACACCTCGTGGGTCGAACGCATGCGCACACCGCAAGCGTTGCGCGCCGCGATCCTGGAGCTGCAGCAGGCGATGGGCCAGGAAGTGCGCGATTACTACGAGATTCAGGCCGACGGCACCTTCAGCACCGACGTGCTGGTGGTATGGGCCGAACGCTGATTAATTTTCCCGACCTGCCCGTGGGCAGGTCGCTCGATGAAATGAGGAACCCATGAGCAAGCAGATTCTGATTCTCCCTGGCGACGGTATTGGTCCGGAAATCATGGCCGAAGCGGTCAAGGTCCTGGAACTCGCCAACAGCAAGTACAGCCTGGGCTTCGAATTGAGCCACGACGTGATCGGCGGCGCCGCCATCGACAAGCACGGCGTGCCCCTGGCCGACGAAACCCTGGACCGCGCCCGCGCCGCCGATGCCGTGCTGCTGGGCGCCGTGGGTGGTCCGAAGTGGGACAAGATCGAGCGTGATATCCGCCCTGAGCGCGGCCTGCTGAAAATCCGCGCACAGCTGGGCCTGTTCGGCAACCTGCGCCCGGCGATCCTCTACCCGCAACTGGCCGACGCGTCGAGCCTCAAGCCGGAAGTGGTGGCGGGCCTGGACATCCTGATCGTGCGTGAACTGACCGGTGGTATCTACTTTGGCTCGCCACGCGGCGTGCGTGAGTTGGAGAATGGTGAGCGCCAGGCCTACGACACCCTGCCGTACAGCGAGAGTGAAATCCGCCGTATCGCCCGCGTCGGTTTCGACATGGCCCGTGTGCGTGGCAAGAAGGTCTGCTCGGTGGACAAGGCCAACGTCCTGGCGTCCAGCCAGCTGTGGCGCGAAATCGTCGAAGAAGTGGCCAAGGACTACCCGGACGTCGAACTGAGCCACATGTATGTCGACAACGCCGCCATGCAACTGGTACGTGCACCGAAGCAGTTCGACGTGATCGTCACCGACAACCTGTTCGGCGACATCCTGTCCGACCAGGCCTCGATGCTCACCGGTTCCATCGGCATGCTGCCGTCGGCGTCCCTGGACACCAACAACAAGGGCATGTACGAGCCTTGCCACGGCTCGGCGCCGGACATCGCGGGCCAGGGCATTGCCAACCCGCTGGCGACCATCCTGTCGGTCTCGATGATGCTGCGCTACAGCTTCAACCTGAGCGACGCGGCGGATGCGATCGAGAAGGCCGTAAGCCTGGTGCTGGACCAGGGCTTGCGCACCGGCGACATCTGGTCGCAGGGTTGCACCAAGGTCGGTACGCAAGAAATGGGCGACGCAGTAGTCGCCGCGCTGCGGAATCTGTAATCTCTCGGGCCCGCTTGCAGTTATTGCTGCAAGGCGGCCCACTTTTTAACAAGGTGTAGTTGCGATGAAACGTGTAGGTCTGATCGGTTGGCGCGGTATGGTCGGTTCCGTGCTCATGCAGCGGATGCTGGAAGAGCAGGATTTCGATCTTATTGAGCCGGTGTTTTTCACCACTTCGAACGTAGGTGGCCAAGGGCCGTCCGTGGGCAAGGATATTGCCCCGCTCAAGGACGCCTACAGCATTGAAGAGCTGAAAACCCTCGACGTGATCCTGACTTGCCAGGGTGGCGACTACACCAGCGAAGTCTTCCCCAAGCTGCGTGAAGCCGGCTGGCAGGGTTACTGGATCGACGCCGCCTCGAGCCTGCGCATGCAGGACGACGCCGTGATCATCCTCGACCCGGTCAACCGCAAGGTCATCGACCAGCAGCTGGATGCCGGGACCAAGAACTACGTCGGCGGCAACTGCACCGTCAGCCTGATGCTGATGGGCCTGGGCGGCTTGTTCGAAGCCGGCCTGGTCGAGTGGATGAGCGCCATGACCTACCAGGCAGCTTCCGGTGCCGGCGCGCAGAACATGCGTGAGCTGATCAAGCAGATGGGCGCGACTCACGCCGCCGTCGCCGATCAACTGGCCGACCCGGCCAGCGCGATCCTCGACATCGATCGCCGTGTAGCCGAAGCCATGCGCAGCGATGCCTACCCGACCGAGAACTTCGGCGTGCCGTTGGCCGGCAGCCTGATCCCGTGGATCGACAAGGAGCTGCCGAACGGCCAGAGCCGCGAAGAGTGGAAGGCCCAGGCCGAGACCAACAAGATCCTCGGCCGTTTCAAGAGCCCGATCCCGGTGGATGGCATCTGCGTGCGCATCGGCGCCATGCGCTGCCACAGCCAGGCGCTGACCATCAAGCTGAACAAAGACGTGCCGATCGCTGACATTGAAGGGCTGATCAGCCAGCACAACCCCTGGGTCAAGCTGGTGCCGAACAACCGCGATATCAGCATGCAGGAGCTGAGCCCGACCAAGGTCACCGGCACCCTGAACGTACCGGTAGGCCGTCTGCGCAAGCTGAACATGGGGACCCAGTACCTGGGCGCGTTCACCGTCGGCGACCAACTGCTGTGGGGCGCGGCCGAGCCGCTGCGTCGCATGTTGCGGATTTTGCTGGAGCGTTGATCGCTTGAAGCAATAAGAGAAACCCGCGTTCTGGTGACAGGCGCGGGTTTTTTGTTGTTCTTTCGGGCGCTATCGGGGGCAAGCCTCTTCGCACATTCGACCGAATTCCAACGTTGAAATGCTGTTCACTGTGGGAGGGGGCTTGCCCCCGATAGCGCCATCAGCCACACCACAAGCCCCCAGGTTAATTGCCTCACCCCCAGCCACCCGGTAAAGTGCCGCTCCCCCCGCAATGCCCGAGGCAGCTCCCATGACCCAGACCTTTGAAATCGCCGTGATCGGCGCCACCGGCACCGTTGGTGAAACCCTGGTGCAGATTCTCGAAGAGCTGGAATTCCCGGTGGGCACGCTGTACCTGTTGGCGGGCAGTAACTCCGCTGGCGCCTCGGTACCGTTTCGCGGCAAGAACGTGCGGGTCAAGGAGATCGACGAATTCGATTTCAGCAAGGCGCAATTGGCTTTCTTCGCCGCAGGACCGGCGGTTACCCTGAGCTTCGCGCCGCGTGCCACGGCGGCGGGTTGCTCAGTGATCGACTTGTCGGGAGCCTTGCCCGCCGAGCAGGCACCTCAGGTGGTGCCGGAAGCCAATGCCCACGTCCTCAAGGGGTTGAAAAAGCCGTTCCAGCTCGGCAGCCCGAGCCCGTCCGCCACCAACCTGGCCGTGGTACTGGCGCCGTTGCGCGGTTTGCTGGATATCCAGCGTGTCGCCGTCACTGCCAGCCTGGCTGTGTCTGCGCAAGGCCGCGAAGCCGTCAGCGAATTGGCCCGTCAGACCGCAGAGCTTCTGAACGTGCGCCCTCTGGAACCGAAGTTCTTTGATCGGCAAATGGCCTTCAACCTGTTGGCACAAGTCGGCACACCCGATGCCCAAGGTCATACAGCCTTGGAAAAGCGCCTGGTTCACGAACTGCGTGCGGTACTGGAATTACCTTTGCTAAAGATTTCCGCAACTTGCGTTCAAGCCCCGGTGTTTTTTGGCGATAGCCTGACTGTGTCATTGCAATTGGGCGCGGCGGTCGATCTTGCCGCCGTCAACCGCGCATTGGAGGCAGCACCGGGTATCGAACTGGTAGAAGAGGGTGATTACCCCACCGCCGTGGGCGATGCCGTGGGCCAGGACGTGGTTTATGTAGGTCGGGTACGCGCAGGTGTGGACGACCCGGCTGAACTAAATCTGTGGCTGACGTCAGATAACGTACGCAAGGGCGCCGCCCTTAACGCCGTGCAACTGGCGCAGTTGTTGATAAAACGCCTTGTGTAAAAGATACTTGGCGGCAATTTGTAGATTGATTCTAACCAAGCGCTATGCTTGGCCCCAAGCAGGAACAGTTGCGCGTCGGTGACCTATCGGCTCGCCATGCCTTATGGCAAGCGGTTACCAACCTTCTCGCAGGCCGGGGAGTGTTCAAACAAAGGATGAGGCTATGGTTCAAGTTCGCAAACTGGTGTTAGCAATAGCGGCCGCCTCGGCGCTGTCCTCCGGTATGGCGCAGGCGCTGCAGCTGGGGGAAATGACCCTCAAGTCGAAGTTGAACCAGCCCTTGTCGGTGGAAATCGAATTGCTCGATGTCGGTGGCCTCACGGCGTCCGAGATCACCCCGAGCCTGGCCTCATCCCAGGCGTTCGTGGACGCGGGCGTCGATCGCCAGGCGTTTCTCAATGACCTGACGTTTACTCCGGTCATCAATCCCAGTGGTCGCAGCGTGGTGCGCGTCACCTCCAGCAAGCCGTTGCCGGATTCCTACGTACATTTCCTGCTGCAGGTGCAATGGCCCAATGGCCGCTTGATGCGCGACTACAGCGTGTTACTCGACCCAAGCAAGTTCGACCAGTCTGCTTCGAATACCACAGCGCCTGCTCCGCGCTTGAGCGCGCCTGCCAATACTGCGCCCGCTGTGAGCAAGCCGGCGCAGCATACCACCACCCCTCACGACACCTTGTGGGACATTGCGCAGAAGTATCGCAACGGTGGCTCGGTGCAACAGACCATGCTGGCTATCCAGGCACTCAACCCCGGCGCCTTTGTCGGCAGCAATATCAACCGACTGAAAACCGGCCAGGTGCTGCGCCTGCCGGACACGGTAGAAAGCACTGCATTGCCGCAGCCTCAAGCAATCGCCGAAGTGACGGCGCAAAATGCCGCCTGGCGCCAAGGGCGGCGCGCGGCCACCAATCAGGCGGCCGGCCAGCAGCAATTGGACGCCACCAAGCGCAGTCAGGCCGGCAACGCACCGTCCACCACCAATGCCAAGGACAATTTGAGCCTGGTCTCGGCTGAAGCGGCCAGGAAGGGCGGCAAGGGCAAGGCCGGTGACAGCCAGGCCCTGAGCGACAAGCTGGCGATGACCCAGGAGCAACTGGATACCACTCGCCGTGATAACGAAGAACTCAAGAGTCGTGCGGCGGATCTGCAAAGTCAGTTGGATAAACTGCAAAAGCTGATTCAACTGAAAAACGATCAACTGGCGCGTTTGCAGGCAGAAAAAACTGACCCGGCCGTACCGGCGACGGCAGCGATGCCTGCACAGTTGGCAAACGATCCGGCAGCGGCCCCGGCAGCGCCCGCTGCCCAGGCCGCCGCGCCAACGCCGCCAGCGCCTGAGGCAGCTAAACCGGTCGCCGCACCTGATGCCACGGAAGGCAAGTTCAATGACCTGCTGACCAACCCGGTTGTCCTCGGTGTTATCGGTGGCGCGGCTGGCCTGGTGGTGTTGTTGCTCCTGCTGCTGTGGGCGCGCCATCGCAACGCCCGCCGAGAAGAGGAAAAGCACTTGCGCATGGCGCGGGCGCTGGCTGAAGAGCCGGAATTTACCTCGAATATCGAACAGGACCTGCCGTCGGACAGTTTCGAAGGCCTCGAAGTGCCGCCGCCTAACGTCAAGCTGGCAGCCGCCCCGGTACCTGCTCCAGTGGTTGCGCCCGGAGTGGCGGTTCCGACGGTTGCCTCTGTGCTCTCGCCGCTGGCCGCTGCCGTGGCCCCGCAAAACGCCAGCGATGCCCTGGTGCAAGCCCAGTCCCATATCGACCGTGGTCATCTGAACCAAGCGGCCGATGTTCTGGAGCAAGCGATCAAGCACGAGCCCAAGCGCAGCGACCTGCGTTTGAAGCTGATGGAAGTCTACGGCCTGCAAAGCGACAAGGACGGTTTCGTGACCCAGGAGCGTCAACTGGTGGCCAATGGTGAGAACCATGCCCAGGTCGAGCAGCTCAAGTCGCGCTTTCCCGCGATGGCCGTATTGGCGGCGGGCGTCAGTGCCGCGGTTGCGGCAGCGGCCCTTGACGCTCAGTACGTCAAGGACTTGCTGGAAGACAAGCCGGCTGCCCCTGCTACCGCGCCTGATGCACTCGACACCGATTTCGATCTGAGCCTGGATGACCTGGAAGCGGCATCCCCGGCCAACCTGGACGACGAGCAGACGTTTGCAGCGCTCCTGGAGCAGCAATCGGCGCCTAAGGCCGGCGAGGAAAACCTGTCGGACTTCGATCTGGACCTGCAGCTGAATGACCCGGCGTCCGAACAATCCGACGACGACTTCCTTTCCGGTCTTGAGGATCAGATGAAGGATGTGTCGGCAGTCGAGCCGCCGACCCTGACCCCTTCGGCCCTGGATGACTTCGATTTGCCGGAGGATTTCGACCTGTCCCTGGCGGACGAGCCAGAAACCGCCGCCAAGCCTGATGCGTTCGCTTCGGAGCTGGACGATGTCAATGCCGAGCTGGATCGCCTGTCCCAGAGCCTGGAAAATCCGCCCATCGAACCCTCCTTTACCGCTGAAGACGCGGCGCTGGGCGATGATGAGCCGGAGTTCGACTTCCTCTCCGGCACTAATGAAGTCGCTACCAAGCTCGACCTCGCCCAGGCCTATATCGACATGGGGGATGCCGACGGCGCGCGGGACATCCTCTCCGAAGTGCTCACCGAAGGTGATGAAGCGCAGCGCGGCGAGGCCAAGGAAATGCTCGGCAAGATCTGAAGGTTGATGCACGTCCAGTGTGGGAGCGGGCAATCCCTAACAAAAGCGCACGCCACGCCGCTGCCGCATTTATAATGGCCGCCTTCGCGCAACTCATCAGGCTCTCAGTTCTTGGCAAATATAGATAACCCGGCCGCCGAAATGGCGGCCGCTGGCTTTAACCGCATCGCCTTGGGCGTGGAATACAAAGGCTCGCGCTATCGCGGCTGGCAGCGCCAGGCGTCAGGTGTGCTGACAGTGCAGGAAACCCTGGAGAAGGCGCTGTCGAAAGTTGCTGATTCCCCTGTGTCGTTGATGTGCGCCGGGCGTACCGATGCCGGCGTGCACGCCTGTGGCCAGGTGGTGCACTTCGATACCCAGGCCGAACGAACGATGAAGGCATGGGTGATGGGCGCCAATATCAATTTGCCCCATGACGTCAGCGTCAGTTGGGCCAAGGTCATGCCTGCGCACTTTCATGCGCGCTTCAAGGCGATTGCCCGGCGTTATCGCTATGTGATCTACAACGACCAGATCCGTCCCGCGCACCTCAACGAAGAAATCACCTGGAATCATCGTCCGCTGGATGCCGAACGCATGGCCGAGGCTGCGCAGCATCTGGTTGGGGTGCATGATTTCAGTGCGTTCCGCGCCGGCCAGTGCCAGGCCAAGTCGCCGATCAAGGAGGTCCACCACCTGCGGGTGACCCGCCACGGCAAGATGATTGTGCTGGACATCCGCGCCGGCGCCTTCCTGCACCATATGGTGCGCAACATTGCTGGCGTATTGATGACCATCGGAACCGGCGAGCGCCCGGTGGAGTGGGCCAGGGAAGTGCTGGAAAGCCGCATCCGCCGCACGGGTGGCGTCACGGCGCATCCGTTTGGCCTGTACCTGGTGGATGTGGAGTACCGCGACGAGTTCGAGCTGCCGGAGCGCTTCATCGGACCACACTTCCTCACAGGTTTTAGCGAACTTGGCGGCTGACGCCCGGAAAAGCTTTTGTTACCATCCGGGACTTTCTCGGTCCAACCCCTGAGGTTTCTACGACATGTCTGCCGTTCGCAGCAAGATTTGCGGGATTACCCGCATAGAAGACGCGCTGGCGGCAGTCGAGGCGGGGGCGGATGCCATCGGTTTGGTGTTTTATGCCAGGAGCCCGCGGGCGGTGAATGTGTTGCAGGCGCGGGCGATCATTGCTGCGTTGCCGCCGTTCGTGACCACCGTGGGCTTGTTCGTCAACGCCAGCCGCTGCGAACTCAACGAAATCCTGGATGCCGTACAGTTGGATATGCTGCAGTTTCACGGCGACGAAACCCCGGATGAATGTGAAAGCTACCAACGCCCGTATATCAAGGCGCTGCGGGTCAAGGCGGGCGACGACATCGCGGGTGCCTGCGCGGCCTATTCCGGCGCGCGGGGCATTCTGCTGGACACGTATGTCGAAGGCGTACCTGGTGGGACCGGCGAAGCGTTCGATTGGTCGCTGATCCCCGAAGGATTGGGCAAGCCGATCATCCTCGCGGGTGGGCTCAATCCCGCGAATGTCGGGGCCGCGATCGAACAGGTTCGGCCGTATGCCGTGGATGTCAGTGGTGGGGTGGAGCAAGGCAAGGGCATCAAGGATCACGGCAAGATTCGCGCATTCATGCACGCGGTGCGCAACAGCAGTGGCGGGATGTGACGGCTGGCAGTCTGCCGCCGTCCATAACTACCACTGTGTAAAACAGCCCGGCGCCGCCTGAGGGAGGCCCGGAAATGAAGTGGCAACCTGCACTGGCAGGCTGTCTGGAAGGCTGAGGATGCAGGCTGGAAATGGCAGGTCGAACGTCTGACCCCGTCCAGCCTGCGTCATCGCCACATATGAATTTAGCTCAAGGGCATACGCGGGGCTGTGTTCAAGCCACCGGTACTGGAGAAAGAAAGCATGAGCAACTGGTTAGTAGACAAACTGATCCCTTCGATCATGCGTTCCGAGGTGAAGAAAAGCTCGGTTCCTGAAGGTCTGTGGCACAAGTGCCCATCCTGCGACGCGGTGCTGTACCGCCCCGAGCTGGAAAAGACCCTGGATGTTTGCCCCAAGTGCAACCACCACATGCGTATCGGCGCCCGCGCCCGCATCGACATCTTCCTCGACGCCGACGGCCGTAACGAGCTGGGCGCTGACCTGGAGCCGGTTGACCGTCTCAAGTTCCGCGACGGCAAGAAGTACAAGGACCGCCTGACCGCTGCACAAAAGCAGACCGGTGAGAAGGACGCGCTGATTTCCGTCAGCGGCAAGCTGCTGGGCATGCCGGTGGTGGTCTCGGCGTTCGAGTTCTCCTTCATGGGCGGTTCCATGGGTGCCATCGTCGGCGAGCGCTTCGTGCGCGCCGCCAACTATGCCCTGGAAAACCGTTGCCCGATGATCTGCTTCGCCGCCTCCGGTGGTGCGCGCATGCAGGAAGCGTTGATCTCCCTGATGCAAATGGCCAAGACCTCTGCGGTGCTGGCGCGTCTGCGCGAGGAAGGCATTCCGTTCATCTCCGTGCTGACCGACCCGGTCTACGGCGGCGTTTCCGCCAGCCTGGCGATGCTGGGTGACGTGATCGTCGGTGAGCCAAAAGCGCTGATCGGCTTTGCCGGCCCGCGTGTGATCGAGCAGACCGTGCGCGAAAAGCTGCCGGAAGGCTTCCAGCGCAGCGAGTTCCTGCTGGAACACGGTGCAATCGACCTGATCATCCCGCGCGGCGAGCTGCGCCCACGCCTGGGCAGCCTGCTGGCACAAATGATGGGCCTGCCGACACCTGTTTACGTCGCGCCTAAAGTCGAGCCAATCGTTGTGCCGCCGGTGCCTGCGAACCTATGACCCAACGTACCCTGGGCGAATGGCTCGCCTACCTTGAGCAGTTGCATCCGTCCGCCATCGACATGGGCCTGGAGCGCTCGCAACAGGTAGCGGCCCGCCTTGGGTTGGGCCGGCCGGCACCGCGCGTGATCACGGTGACCGGCACCAACGGCAAAGGCTCTACCTGCGCCTTTGTTGCCGCGCTGCTGCAAGCCCAAGGGCTGAAAGTAGGCGTGTACAGCTCGCCGCACTTGCTGCGTTACAACGAGCGGGTGCAACTCAATGGCGTCGAAGCCACTGATGAGCAACTCTGCGAAGCCTTCGCCGCACTCGATGCCGGGCGGGGCGAGATTTCCCTGACTTACTTCGAAATGGGCACCCTGGCGGCGTTCTGGCTGTTCGAGCGTGCGCAACTGGATGTGGTCGTATTGGAAGTGGGCCTGGGCGGACGCCTGGACACCGTCAACGTGGTGGATGCCGACTTGGCGCTGGTCACCAGTATTGGCGTGGACCATGCCGACTACCTGGGTGATACCCGCGAGTCCGTGGCCTATGAAAAGGCCGGGATCTTCCGCCAGGGCAAGCCTGCGCTGTGTGGTGACCTGGATCCGCCGCAGCCCTTGCTCGACAAGGTGCGTGAGCTGGATTGCGCGTTCTTCCTGCGTGGCCGCGAATTCAATCTTGAGATCGGTGATCAGCACTGGCAGTGGCGCGGGCGGGATGCGCGTGGGCAGGCTGTAGAGCTGCGCGATCTGCCTTTGCTGAACCTGCCGATGGAGAACGCCGCGCTCGCGCTGCAAGCCTATCTGTTACTGGACCTGCCTTGGCATGCGGAGCAGATTGCTGCGACTTTACTGGCGACCCGCGTTGTGGGGCGCCTGGACCGTCGCGCGTTCGACTGGCACGGCAAGCGCCTGAACCTGCTGCTGGATGTGGGGCATAACCCCCATGCGGCGCAATACCTGGCAAAACGCCTGGCGCGCACGCCACCGGTGGGGCGTCGCCTGGCTGTATTCGGTTTGCTCGCCGATAAGGACCTGGAGGGCGTGGTTGCACCGTTGCTGGACAGCGTCCAGGCTTGGGCGGTAGCGCCGCTGGATACGCCCCGTAGCCGTCCGGCCCATGAGCTTGAGATCGCGTTACAGAACCTTGGTGCGCCCGTGGCGTCGTATGCAAGCGTGACTGCTGCCCTGGAGGCTCAGTGCGCGGTGGCGACGGCCGAGGACGAAATTCTGTTGTTCGGATCATTTTATTGTGTTGCCGAGGCGCTTGAGTGGTTGGCCCGGCGCTCCACGGAGGAAGCTGCACATGGCATTACTGGATAGCGCATACAAGCAGCGAATGGTTGGAGCCCTGGTGCTGGTGGCATTGGCGGTGATTTTCCTGCCGATGCTGTTTTCCCGCCAGGACGAGCAGCGCCAAGTGGTTGTCGAGGCTCCGGCTGCGCCCCAGGCGCCCGCGGTGCCGCAAGTGCAGGTTCAACCGGTGGTGGTGCCTGAGCCGCAGGCGTTGCCGGAAGAAGAGCCTGTGCCGACCGATGATGAGGTGGCTGCGCAGCAGGCGCCGTCGATGCCGGTGCAGCCAAGCGTGCCGGTGGTCAAGCCGACACCTGCTCCGGCTGTCGCCGCCAAGCCTGCGCCTGCGCCCAAGCCTGTAGCGCCACAGCCTGCCGCTCCGGGCAGGCCGGACGTGGGGCAGAGCCGTATCGATCCGAATGGCTTGCCGATCAGTTGGTCGATTCAGGTGGCCAGCCTGGGCAATCGCGAAGGCGCCGACGCTTTGCAGAAGAAGTTGCGTGCCCAGGGTTATAACGCCTACATCCGTAGCGCCGACGGCAAGAACCGCGTGTTTATCGGGCCGCTGATCGAGCGTGCCGAGGCCGACCGGCTGCGGGACTTGCTGGACCGTCAGCAGAACCTGAAGGGCTTCGTGACCCGCTTTCAGCCTGAGCGCGGCTGAGTCCGCATCGATTTCAGCCTGGGATGCAACCAACTGTGGGGGGGGCTTGCTCCCGATAGCGGTGGATCAGTCAGCACTATGCAGTGATTGATAAGCCGCAATCGGGGGCAAGCCCCCTCCCACATTGGTTTTGTGGTGAGGTTGAAATGTGATTGGCTCGCCACAAACTATTGATTTGCAAAGCAGCCGCAATCACAGCTTACCGACAGCCCGACGCTCTGCTAAAATGCGCCGCCTTATCCGTCCGCAGGCTCAAACGTGCCATTTACCTGGGTTGACTGGGCGATCGTTGCAATCGTCGCCATCTCCGCTTTGATCAGTCTAAGCCGCGGCTTCGTAAAAGAAGCACTGTCGTTGCTGACCTGGATCATCGCAGGAGTCGTAGCCTGGATGTTCGGGGGTTCATTGTCGGTCTACCTGGCCGGATACATCGAAACACCTTCGGCTCGCGTCATCGCGGGCTGCGCCATCATGTTCATCGCCACGCTGCTGGTGGGGGCAATGGTCAATTATCTTATTGGCGAGTTGATACGTGTCACCGGTCTCTCCGGGACCGATCGATTTCTCGGCATGGCCTTTGGCGCTGCGCGTGGCGCGTTGCTGGTGGTCGTGGCGGTCGGGCTGTTGAGCCTGGGGCCGGTACAGCAGGATTCGTGGTGGCAGGAGTCGGTACTCGTGCCAAAATTTCTATTAGTTGCAGATTGGTCCAAGAACCTCATATTGGGGTGGAGCAGTCAGTGGCTGGCCAGCGGAATCAGCGTACCCGCTGATCTTCCGTTCAAGGAACACCTCTTGCCGGCCAAAACGCCGCAGTAAGTTGTGTTCAGTCAAGATTCATTAAGTAGGGGTTGCGTCGCATGTGTGGCATCGTCGGTATCGTCGGTAAGTCGAACGTCAATCAGGCGCTGTATGACGCGCTAACCGTCCTCCAGCACCGCGGCCAGGACGCTGCCGGTATTGTGACCAGCCACGACGGCCGGTTATTCCTGCGCAAGGACAACGGGCTGGTACGTGACGTGTTCCATCAGCGTCATATGCAGCGCCTCGTCGGGCACATGGGCATTGGCCATGTGCGTTACCCGACCGCCGGCAGCTCGACGTCGGCCGAAGCTCAGCCGTTCTACGTCAACTCGCCTTACGGCATTACCTTGGCGCACAACGGCAACCTGACCAACGTTGAACAACTGGCCAAGGAGATTTACGAATCTGACCTGCGCCACGTCAACACCAACTCCGACTCGGAAGTGCTGCTCAACGTGTTCGCCCACGAGCTGGCCCAGCGCGGCAAGCTGCAGCCGACCGAAGAAGACGTGTTCGCCGCCGTGATTGACGTGCACAACCGTTGCGTCGGCGGTTATGCCGTCGTTGCGATGATCACCGGCTACGGCATCGTCGGCTTCCGTGACCCGCACGGTATTCGCCCGATCGTGTTCGGCCAGCGTCACACCGACGAAGGCGTCGAGTACATGATCGCGTCCGAAAGCGTGTCCCTGGACGTGCTGGGCTTTACCCTGATCCGCGACCTCGCGCCGGGCGAAGCGGTGTACATCACCGAAGACGGCAAGTTGCACACCCGTCAGTGCGCCGTAGCGCCGAAACTCACCCCGTGCATCTTCGAACACGTCTACCTGGCGCGTCCGGATTCGATCATCGATGGCGTTTCGGTGTACAAGGCGCGCCTGCGCATGGGTGAGAAGCTGGCCGACAAGATCCTGCGCGAGCGTCCCGAGCACGATATCGACGTGGTGATCCCGATCCCGGACACCAGCCGTACCGCTGCGCTGGAGTTAGCCAACCACTTGGGCGTCAAGTTCCGCGAAGGCTTCGTGAAGAACCGTTACATCGGTCGTACCTTCATCATGCCTGGCCAGGCTGCGCGCAAGAAGTCGGTGCGCCAGAAACTCAACGCCATCGAACTGGAATTCCGCGGCAAGAACGTGATGCTGGTGGACGATTCCATCGTGCGCGGCACCACCTGCAAGCAAATTATCCAGATGGCCCGTGAAGCCGGTGCGAAGAACGTGTATTTCTGTTCCGCAGCGCCTGCCGTGCGTTACCCGAACGTGTACGGTATCGACATGCCGAGCGCCCACGAACTGATCGCCCACAACCGCACGACCCAGGACGTGGCCGACCTGATCGGCGCCGATTGGCTGATCTACCAGGACCTGCCGGACCTGATCGAAGCGGTCGGCGGTGGCAAGATCAAGATCGAGCAGTTCGACTGCGCCGTGTTCGACGGCAAGTACGTGACCGGTGACGTCGACGAGGCCTACCTGAACAAGATCGAGCAGGCGCGTAACGACTCGTCGAAGATCAAGACCCAGGCGGTCAGCGCGATCATCGATCTGTACAACAACTGAGTAGACACCGGCCCTGAGGGGCCGGTTTTGTATCTTAAATAAAGAATTGAGTAAGGAGTCGCAGCATGAGTCAGGAATGGGATGCCGGTCGGTTGGACAGCGACCTCGATGGCGTAGCTTTCGATACCCTGGCTGTGCGCGCCGGCCAGCACCGCACCCCGGAAGGTGAGCACGGTGACCCGATGTTCTTTACCTCCAGCTACGTGTTCCGCACGGCGGCCGACGCCGCCGCGCGCTTTGCTGGCGAAGTGCCGGGTAACGTTTATTCCCGCTACACCAACCCGACTGTGCGCGCGTTCGAAGAGCGCATCGCGGCGCTGGAAGGCGCAGAACAGGCGGTAGCAACGGCCACCGGCATGGCGGCGATCCTGGCGGTGGTAATGAGCCTGTGCAGTGCCGGTGACCACGTGCTGGTGTCGCGCAGCGTGTTTGGTTCGACCATCAGCCTGTTCGAGAAGTATTTCAAGCGTTTTGGTATTGAGGTGGATTACGTGCCCCTGGCGGATCTGTCCGGCTGGGATGCGGCAATCAAGTCCAACACCAAGCTGCTGTTCGTCGAGTCGCCGTCCAATCCGTTGGCCGAGTTGGTGGATATCGCCGCGTTGTCCGAAGTGGCACACGCCAAAGGCGCGATGCTGGTGGTCGACAACTGTTTTTGCACGCCTGCCTTGCAGCAGCCGCTGAAGCTGGGCGCGGACATCGTGGTGCACTCGGCTACCAAGTTTATCGACGGCCAGGGCCGTTGCATGGGCGGCGTTGTTGCTGGTCGCGGAGCGCAGATGAAGGAAGTGGTGGGCTTTTTGCGCACTGCCGGCCCAACCTTGAGCCCGTTCAACGCCTGGATCTTCCTCAAGGGCCTGGAAACCCTCAGCCTGCGTATGAAAGCCCATTGCGCCAACGCTCAGGCCCTGGCCGAGTGGCTGGAGCAGCAGGACGGTATCGAGAAAGTGCATTACGCCGGCCTTAAGAGCCATCCGCAACACGCATTGGCCCAGCGCCAGCAGCGTGGCTTCGGCGCGGTGGTGAGTTTCGAAGTGAAGGGCGGCAAAGAGGGCGCGTGGCGCTTTATCGATGCGACGCGTCTGATCTCCATCACGGCCAACCTGGGTGACAGCAAGACCACCATTACCCATCCGAGCACTACGTCCCACGGACGCCTGGCGCCGCAAGAGCGTGAGGCGGCCGGTATCCGGGACAGCCTGATCCGCATCGCGGTCGGCCTGGAAGATGTCGCTGACCTGCAAGCTGACCTGGCTCGCGGGCTGGCTGCCTTGTGATCGAGTGGTCCCTGGAGGCTGCAGCGGCCGGTAATGGGCGCGTCGCCCTGGTGACGGGAGCGGCGCGGGGCATTGGCCTCGGAATTGCCGCGTGGCTGATCTGCGAAGGCTGGCAGGTGGTCTTGACTGACCTGGACCGCGAGCGCGGTTCCAAAGTGTCCAAGGTGCTGGGCGACAACGCCTGGTTTATCACCATGGATGTGGCTGATGAGAAACAGGTGGCCCAGGGGGTTGCCGAAGTCCTGGGGCAATTCGGTCGCCTGGACGCATTGGTCTGTAACGCTGCGGTGGCCGACCCGCACAATATCACCCTGGAAAGCCTTGATCTGGCTTACTGGAACCGCGTGCTGGCCGTTAACCTCAGTGGGGCGATGTTGCTGGCCAAGCACTGTGCGCCTTACCTGCGCGCCCACGGCGGGGCCATCGTCAACCTGGCGTCGACCCGGGCTCGCCAGTCGGAGCCGGATAGCGAGGCCTATGCCGCGAGCAAGGGCGGTCTGTTGGCGCTGACGCATGCCTTGGCGATGAGTCTCGGGCCGGAGGTGCGGGTGAATGCGGTCAGTCCTGGCTGGATCGATGCCCGCGATCCTGCGGCGCGGCGTGCCGAGCCTTTGACCGATGCCGATCATGCCCAGCACCCGGCGGGCAGGGTGGGGACGGCGGAGGACGTGGCGGCGATGGTGGCGTGGTTGCTGTCGCGCCAGGCCGGGTTTGTCACCGGGCAAGAGTTTGTGGTGGACGGTGGCATGAGCAAGAAGATGGTCTATGAGCAGTGAAGAGCAGCTTCAAGCGATGAGCTGCAAGTTAAAGCGGATTTTGGTGGCTTTCGACTTGTAGCTTGCAGCTTGCAATTCGAAGCTGTTTTTGAAAAAAACTCAATCCTGCTATTGACTTAGGTCCGCTACCTGCGTAAATTTCGCGGCCTCAACGAAGCAAAGGGTGATTAGCTCAGCTGGGAGAGCATCTGCCTTACAAGCAGAGGGTCGGCGGTTCGATCCCGTCATCACCCACCACTTCTTGAGAGTTTTACCTTCGGGTAAGACGCAACGTTAAAGGTTGCACCGACGCGCAGCGGTAGTTCAGTCGGTTAGAATACCGGCCTGTCACGCCGGGGGTCGCGGGTTCGAGTCCCGTCCGCTGCGCCATATTTTCCAGGTTCGATTTATCGGGCTTGAGATTGAACAGCCAAGGCTGCTTGATCAGATGTTTAAAGACGGTTGAGGTGGTTTACTCACCCGGTCAAGCGATACGCAGCGGTAGTTCAGTCGGTTAGAATACCGGCCTGTCACGCCGGGGGTCGCGGGTTCGAGTCCCGTCCGCTGCGCCATATCTGCATCAAGGCCCACTGAACGCCTTGAAGCACAAAGAAAGCCATTGGCTACTTTGATCCGATAGCAAAGACCCTGGTCGAAAGACCGGGGTTTTTTGTGTCTGCGATTTGGCAATTTCTGCGGGAGCCGGCGAACCGGCTCCCATTGATTTGTCAGAAGCCAAGCTTATCTCGCAGCCCGTAATACCAAGCCCCCAGTGCCGCAAACGGCGTGCGCAACAGTTGCCCGCCCGGGAATGGGTAGTGCGGCAGGTCGGCAAACGCATCAAAACGCTCTGCCTGGCCCCTCAGCGCTTCCGCCAGCACCTTGCCCGCCAGGTGGGTGTACGTCACGCCATGGCCGCTGCAGCCCTGTGAGTAGTAGATGTTGTCGCCCAGGCGACCGACCTGCGGCAAGCGCGACAGAGTCAGCAGGAAATTGCCGGTCCAGGCGTAGTCGATCTTCACATCCTTGAGTTGCGGGAAGGCCTTGAGCATTTTCGGGCGGATGATTGCTTCGATGTTCGCCGGGTCGCGCGCGCCATACACCACGCCGCCGCCGAAGATCAGGCGCTTGTCGCTGGTGAGGCGATAGTAGTCGAGCAGGTAGTTGCAGTCCTCTACGCAGTAATCCTGCGGCAGGAGGGTCTTGGCCAGTTCGTCCCCGAGTGGCGCCGTCGTGATCACCTGAGTGCCACAGGGCATCGACTTGGCCGCCAACTCCGGTACCAGGTTACCCAGGTATGCATTGCCCGCGACGATGATGAACTTGGCCCTGACCTTGCCTTCGGCGGTGTGGACCACCGGGTTGGCGCCACGCTCGATGCGTACTGCCGCCGATTGTTCGTAGATCGTACCGCCCAGGGACTCCACGGCTGCGGCTTCACCCAGCGCCAGGTTGAGTGGATGGATGTGGCCGCCACTCATGTCCAGCAGTCCGCCGACATAGTTGTCACAGGCCACTACCTCGCGAATACGACGCTCGTCCAGCAGCTCCAGCTGTGTATGGCCGTAGCGCTCCCACAAGCGTTTCTGCGACTCCAGGTGGCCCATGTGCTTGCTGTTGAGTGCTGCGAATACGCCACCGTCCTTCAGATCGCACTGGATCTGGTATTTGTCGACCCGCTCGCGAATGATCCTGCCGCCCTCGAACGCCATCTGCCCCAGCAACTGTGCCTGCTGGGGGCCGACGCTGCGCTCGATCACGTCAATGTCGCGGCTGTAGCTGTTGACGATCTGCCCGCCATTGCGGCCCGATGCGCCAAAGCCCACCTTGGCGGCTTCCAGTACCGTCACGCGAAAACCGTTCTCCAGCAGAAACAGCGCGCTGGACAGGCCGGTATATCCGGCACCAATCACGCACACATCGGTTTCAACGTCGCCTTGCAACATTGGGCGCGGCGGAACGGCATTTGCGGAAGCGGCGTAATACGACTGGGGGTAGGGGGTGTTCGCCATCCTGGAACCTCTGTTTTATATTTTTTACGAGTGCCCCGATCCTACCTGAGTTGAAAATTGCCTGCCAGCCACCCAAAAAAGTGCGGTGCACCGACTGCAAATAAATAATTCGCATATTCATAGGGTTAGCTGCAAAAAAGATGTTGACACCCCTTCGGAATTCCGTAGAATGCCGCCTCACAGCAGGCACGTAGCTCAGTTGGTTAGAGCACCACCTTGACATGGTGGGGGTCGTTGGTTCGAGTCCAATCGCGCCTACCAATCAAAATCCGCTCTGCTGGGCGGTCTAGAAGGGCTCACCGAAAGGTGGGCCCTTTTTTGTTCGTGCGATTTATTACTACCCGAAAACCTTCCCACCCCCGCCTAAAGTAATCGACACCCAGGCCGATAGAGATCGCAAATCTCTTACTCTCGGACACTTGGCATGCTTATCAACATCAGCACTACCGCCTCCGTAGCAAGCACCCCAAGCACTGTCAGCTCGACGTCTGCCGCGACCAAGAAAAGTACAAGCAGCGCAGGCGGCATGACCGTCAACATGCACGCTGATTCCAATGGTGCGGCAGGTGTAAGTGGCGGTGGCGGTGGCGGTGGCCAAGCCTCCTCGATCTCGAAGGAGTCCGATACCGTCAAAGAATTGAAGAAGCAGATCGAGCAGTTGCAAAAGCAGCTTCAAGCGCAGCAGCAAGCCTTGCAGAAAGCTCAGTCCAGCAACCAGAATGCAGAAGCCAAAGCGGCGGCAGTAGCGGCGGCGCAGATGCAGATCGCCGGCACTGCGGCGGCGTTGCAGACAGTGACTTCCGCGCTGTTGCAGGCGGTCACCGATGAGGGCAACAGCACGTCGGGTTCGATGGTCAGTACCACCGCCTGATACTGGCAACAGTGTGTTGAGTCGCAGCCTTCACTGTCGATTCAACACACTTTCTCCCGCTCCCACCCTCAAGCGATATACATCTACCAGCGCCCACGCTCCCAGCAGCGCCACGCCGACGAACGCCACGCGAAAATCCCCGACCTGTGCCTGCATCTCATGCCCCTGCAGGGTCATGGATGCCCGTAGCAGCAGCGCCGCCACCGTTACGCCCATCCCCATGGCCAGCTGGAATGACATGCTGAACAGCGCCGACGCCTCACTCATGCGTGGCTTGGGCACATCCGCGAAGCCGATCGAGTTGTAGCAGGTGAACTGCATCGAGCGCGACAGCCCTCCCGCAAACAACACTGCCACGATCAGCGCAAATGGTGTCTGCGCCGTGAAAAGCGCGCAAGCGGCTATCGAGATCACGCCGATCACCCCATTTACCAGCAAGACTTGGCGAAACCCATAGCGGCGCATGATGGCCGTGGTAAACGGCTTCATCGCCAAGTTGCCAGCGAATACCGCCAGCACCAGCAAGCCTGCATCCACCGGGGATAAACCCAAGGCGACTTGAAACAGCAGCGGCAGCAGGAACGGCAGGGCGCTGATGGCCAGGCGAAACAGCGAGCCGCCATAGATGCTCACGCGAAATGTATGGATGGACAGGGTCTCCAGCGGCAATAACGGATCCCTGGAATGGCAGCAATGGTGCACGGCCCACACCGCCAGCGCGATGCCTGCCGCGACCAGCATGGCGCCTGGGATAAGGCGTTCACCGGTTTGGTTGCCCAGCCATTCCAGCCCGCCCAGCAGCGCCACACAGGCGCCTGCCAGCAATACAAAACCCTTGGCATCGAACGTGCGCACGCTGTCTTCACGGCCTTCCGGAACCAACCACAGTGCGGCGGCCAATGCCAACGCACCCAACGGCAGATTCACGTAGAAGATCCATGGCCACGATGCATGCGTCACGATCAACCCGCCGGCCAACGGTCCTAAAATCGGTGCGACCAGGCCCGGCCAGGTAATGATCGCGATCATTTTCACCAGGTCTTTCTTATCCGTATTGCGTAACACCGCCAAGCGTCCCACGGGCACCATCAATGCGCCGCCGATGCCTTGCAGGATTCGGGCGAACACGAACATCTCAATACTTTGGCTCAGCCCGCAGAGCAGTGAGGCGAGGGTGAAGACGATGATTGCGCCAGCGAATACCCGGCGCGCACCAAAGCGGTCGGCGACCCAACTGGACAGCGGTATGAAGATCGCCACGGCGAGGATATAGGCGGTGATGCCGATGTTCATGTCGACCGGTGTCACCCCGAAGGCGGTCGCCATGGTCGGCAGTGCGGTGGCGATTACCGTGGCGTCAAGGTTCTCCATGAAGAAAGTTACGGCGACCACCAGGGCGATCAGGTGGGTTCGCGTGCTGAGGGCGGTGGCTGGAGTGGATGATGTCACCGGTGCTGTCCCTTGTTCGATGATGGTCGCTCGGGTTAACGATACCGGCTCAGGCTTGGATGCACACGTGACGATAGTCGCGGTTTCCAGAGTCGGTCAAAAGGTGTCTAAGTGCCATCATCTAGGTACAATCGTTTTCGATCGATTTCCGGTCAAGCCAATGATGGCGAGAGGGAGTGGTAGGTATGAGCGTTCGTTTAGCTGTGGGAATTGCGGCATTGATGGTGTTGGCGGGATGCGCCACCAGTCGGTCCGAGATCGATGTCAATGTTGCGCCGTTGAGTAACGTGCAAGCCACTGCCAGCAATGGCAAGAAAGTGCTGATCAGTACAGTGGACGAACGCATCTTTCAAATCGACCCTCGTAGTCCGGACATTCCTTCGCTGAAGAATAACGAAGTCACGGACAAAACCATCACCGAACGCGCCATTGCCCGTAAGCGTAACGGTTATGGCATGGCGCTGGGCGATGTGTTGCTCCCGTCGGGCCGCACACTTTCCCAATTGGTCAATGAGTCGGTAGCCTCGGCATATAAGCAGGCGGGTTATGAGGTCGTAAGCGAGCCAAGTGCTGCTGATGCGGCGATGGTGAAGGTTCATATCGTCGAGTTCTGGTCTTGGTTCACTCCCGGATTTTTCTCCGTTGACGTCACTAGCAAGTCCCTTCTGCGCATCGAAACTCCGGGCGCAAAGGCGATGAATGTAGTCACGCGTCAAAGCGAAAGCATGCAGGCGGTGACGGAAAGCGATTGGAAGAAAATTACCGAGGCAGGTCTGCAGGAAGTGTCGCGGGAGACATTCAAGCAGCTTTGACGCCAACCGATCTGGCGTGAGTGAATCTCTGGGGTCAACCAATGGGTTGGCCCTTTTTGCATTCATGAAGCAATAGTGAGCGGCTTTTCAAACCAACACAGAGCGCTGCAATGGAGATGGCAATGGAAGTGTCTTACAACGTGTCTGAGGAAGAGCGCCAGGCAATTCTCAAACCATTGAGAGCCTATAACCTGAGTCATACCGGTGAAATGGCGTTCGAAACGGTCGGAATTTTACTGCGCGACCCCGTGACTCAAGAAGTGGTCGGCGGTCTCTACGGGAAAATTTCCTATGGATGGATGTTCATAGAGCTCTTGAGTATCCCTGATTCGATGCGCGCCCAAGGCACGGGCACTCGCTTGATGCTGGCTGCTGAAGAGGCGGCCCTGCGTAAGGGGTGTACGGGTATCTGGCTGGACACGTTCAGCTTTCAGGCGCCTGGGTTTTATCGCAAGTTAGGCTTCAGTGAATTTGGCCATATGGCCGATTACCCGCCAGGTCATCAACGCTACTTTTTCCAGAAGCGCCTGGGATGATGTGCTGGCGTCATCTCCAGGCGGGGTGCCTTACTAGGCCTTGCTGCTCTTGATGTCACTGATCATCTGTTTAGCAATCGCCTGAACTTGTTTTGGCGCTGAACACCACCGCAGTGGCGGGGACACTTGATAAATAGGCGGCGCTACGATGCGCGAATCCCTTACAGCCTGTCTGCAACTTGTTACCCACACAGCCTTCCATTACCCACAAAATTTATTGGTTTGCAGCAACAATTTTTCTTGTTGGACACCTCCCTCTCCCAGGCAGCACAGTTGCCGCCACTGACGCTCGCCCTGACGGGTCAACAATAAAAAACCGAGCCGACTGCACGCCACTTCCTGCTGTGAACCCTTTGTTCACATCCTGCTGTAATGGCGCCGCAGCGCGCACTTAAGGACCTCTCCGCCATGCAAACTGTTGTGAACTTATGGCCGTTGATCGGCGTACTTGTGATCGTGGTTGGCTTTGTTTTGCGTTTCAATCCGCTGTTGGTGGTCACCGCCGCGGCTATCGCCACTGGGCTCGCAGCCCACTTCCCGCTGGAGAAAATCCTCGCCACTATGGGTGATGGTTTCCTACAGACTCGTGCCCTGCAATTGATCCTGTTGTTGCCCCTCGCAGTCATCGGTTTGCTGGAGCGCCACGGCTTGCGCCTGCACGCGCAGAACTGGATTGCGCGGTTTGAGCGCGCCACGGTAGGGCGTTTGCTGATCATCTATCTATTTGTACGTGAGTCCACCGCAGCCATGGGCTTGACCAGTCTCGGCGGTCACCCGCAAATGGTGCGCCCACTGCTGGCACCGATGGCCGAAGGCGCGGCGGAAAAGCGTTACGGCAAACTGCCGGACAAACTGCGTCACAAGGTGTTGGCCATGTGCGCCGCCACCGATAACGTCGGCCTGTTTTTTGGTGAAGACATCTTCGTCGCCTTTGGTGCGATTGCGTTGATGCACACCTTTCTATTGGGCTCGGGGATTGATGTGGAGCCGCTGCACATCGCGGTGTGGGGCATTCCTACGGCGATTTGCGCCTTTATCATTCACGCGATCCGACTTCATCGGTTTGACCGAAGACTGACCCGCGAGATGACGCCCGCCGCGACCCCAGCGGAGGCCGCGCAATGATCATCTCCATCCAATACCTGTACTGGCTCGCCGGGGCCCTGCTGCTGATTACCGCCGGCATGATTCTGTTGGATCGAACCCACCCCAAGCGCTGGTCCAGTGCGCTGTTCTGGCTGCTGTTTGCCATCCCGTTCCTGGTGGGCGAGCGCCTGCCCTCGGTAGTTGTCGGTGCGGGTGTGGTGGTGATGGCGCTGATCGCCGGTTTGGGCGGCGTTGGCCGTGGCACCCATGCTGAGTTGCATGACAAGGCTTCGCGCGCCAGTGCTGGTCGCCTCGGGCACAAGCTGTTTATCCCGGCGCTGGCGATCCCGCTGACCACCGTGATCGGTTCGGTCTTGCTCAAGCACACCGAGATTGGCGGCGTACCGCTGCTGGACCCGAAAAACACCACCTTCGTGTCTCTCGGCATCGGCTGCCTGATCGCCCTCGGCCTGGCTTGCTGGCTGACCCGCGATACGCCGGTGCAGGCCTTGCGCGAATCCCGGCGTCTCACCGAGGCCTTGGGCTGGGCCATGGTGCTGCCGCAGATGCTGGCGATGCTTGGCCTGCTGTTCAATGAGGCAGGTGTCGGCACGGCCGTCGCACACGTCACCACCACCTACATCAACCTGGATTTCAAGTTGGTGGCGGTCATGGTGTACGTGTTGGGCATGGCCTTGTTTACGGTGATCATGGGCAACGGCTTCGCGGCGTTCCCGGTGATGACTGGGGGCGTCGGCGTGCCGGTGCTGGTGGGTATCTATGGCGGTAACCCGGCGGTAATGGCGGCCATCGGTATGTTCTCTGGCTATTGCGGCACGCTGATGACGCCAATGGCTGCCAACTTCAATATCGTGCCGGCAGCGTTACTGGAGTTGCCGGACAAGAACGCGGTGATCAAGGCGCAACTGCCGACCGCGTTGATGATGCTGGTGGTCAATATTGTCCTGCTTTACCTGTTGATGTGAGGCCAAGATGCGAACTGTATTGCTGACGGGGTTCGAGCCCTTTGATCAAGATGTGGTGAACCCATCCTGGGAAGCCGTGCGCCAACTGGACGGCGTGCAGCTCGACGACGATGTGCGGATTGTTGCGCGTCGGTTGCCCTGTGCGTTTGCGACGGCGAGTGAGTGCTTGCTCCAACTGATCAGTGAACTACGCCCGGCGATGGTCATCGCCACTGGGTTGGCCCCTGGGCGTAGCGAAATTTCCATTGAGCGGGTGGCGATCAACGTCAACGATGCGCGCATCCCCGATAATCTGGGGGAGCAGCCCATCGATACGGAAGTAGTGGTCGGCGGCCCTGCGGCGTATTTCTCGACGCTGCCGATCAAGGCCATGGCCAGAGCGGTGCGCGAGGCGGGGATTGCGGTGGCGGTGTCGCAGACGGCCGGTACCTTCGTGTGCAACCAGGTGTTCTACCGCTTGCAGCACGAACTCGCGGGCTCGGGCGTACGCAGTGGTTTTATCCACGTGTCGAGCCAGCTTGGAGCGGGTCTGGTCGATGGGCTGCGCATCGCTGTTTCGACGGCCTGGAATACCTCGGTGGACGTGGTGGAAGTGGGTGGCCAGGTGAGCTGACTCCGCACATGGTGCGGTAACTTCGACTACAGTTCTGCTACATTCCTGACTTGGATAATCGCCATGATCAAGTACCCGAAATTCGTGTCTGTTGCACTATCGCTTGTATTGTTTGCTGGTAGCGGTATGGCCCTGGCTGATCCAGGCAATGGCAAGGGGCAAGGGAACAATAAAGGTAATGGTCAAGGCGGGCAGGGGCATGACAAGCCCAAAGGCAAAGGTGCGTCAGGCAGTCACGGCCCCAGCGTCGACCGTGGCAGCGTGCTGAATGTATTGGGCGGTTATCGCGACTACTGGAGCCCGGGGCCGGCCTTGCCGCCTGGTATCCAGAAGAACCTGGCACGCGGCAAGCCGCTGCCGCCGGGCATTGCCAAGAAACTGGACGGCCGTTTGTTGGGCCGCTTGCCCCATTACGATGGGTACGAGTGGCAGCAGGCGGGCACCGACTTGATATTGGTGGCCATTGCGACGGGCATCATCTACGAAGTCCTCAATGGCGCCCTCGATTGAGCTGACGGTGCGTTGCGCCTCCGTTCGAGCAGGGGCAATTACCTCGATCACCCGCATGGCGCTCGACGTCGCCATGTTATTGCCGGCGTCGGTGGCGTTTACAAGCAGCCGGGTGATCCGTAGATTGCATCGCGCCGATTATTCGTTTCAGCCCACGAGGAAACCCCGCAGTGTCCATCCGAGGTTCAGCCGTATTTGCCCGCTCTTACCGCGCCTTTCTGTTCGACATGGACGGGACGCTGCTCAATTCGATTGCCGCCGCCGAGCGGGTGTGGAGTATCTGGGCTGAGCGCCATGGGCTGGAGGTGGCGACGTTTCTGACCACCATTCATGGCGCCAGGGCGATCGACACCATCACGCGCCAAGCATTGCCCGGCGTCGACCCAGAGATTGAAGCGCAGTGGATTGCCGAGGCTGAAATCAATGATGTGGAGGGCGTCGTTGCAATTTCCGGTGCCGTCGAATTTCTGAACCGCTTGCCTGGTGAGCAGTGGGCGCTGGTCACCTCTGCACCCAGGGAGCTGGCGTTGCGTCGACTGCAAGCGGCAGGGATTACACCGCCAGCGGTGCTGGTCACGGCTGAAGACGTGGCCATCGGCAAGCCTGACCCTGCCTGTTATCAGCTCGGTGCACAGCGCCTGGGTGTGTCGGTGCAGGACTGCCTGGTGTTTGAGGATGCGACGGTGGGTATTCGTGCAGGGGAGGCGGCTGGAGCGGATGTGATGGTCGTGACCTCGACGCACCTCAAGCCCATGGTGACCGCGCATCCTTCGGTTGATGGGTATGAACAGCTACAGGTGCAACGCAACGCAGAGGGCTTGTTGTACCTGGAGAGTGTGGCGGGCTGACACAGGCAAGCCGAGCCCGCTACCGGTCTCGGCCTGCTTGGCGGGCGGCTGGGTAAGGCGGCGCCTGCATTCGATCACTGCGCATGCCTTGGCGTGACAGCACCATCTCCCTGAGAATCTCGTTGGCAAGCCGGGCAATCGCTTCGGCACCGCGATAATGCGCCCGCACGATTCCGGTGATTGCGAAATGGTCGGTTTCCGGACCGCTGAGCACGGCCGAGAGCGTGCCGTCGGCGTGCAGCGTACACGTGACTGTATAGCTGGGCAGGCGGGCCGCCAATTCAGATTCGATTTGGGTTTTAGTGAGCGTATCCATCTGTACCGGCACCTTCTTACTGACTGTGCAAACACACCCAAGAATAGGTCTTGCTGCGACGCTGTAAATACCGGCGATCTGATAGTGAACCAAGGGGGCTTCAGCGTGCGGTGTTGCGGACGTTTCGCTGGCACAGCTTACGCTGCACGGCTATCTGGATGGGCTTGAGGCAGAACATGAACAGGTAGCCACATAGCAGCAGTACCAGGTCCAGCCGCGAACGGGGGGCGTCTGTGCCTTCTATTTCAATCTTCAGGCCATATTCCAAACCGACAAAGACCAGCCCTATCAGCAGGGCGATCATCCAGGATCTGGAAAAAAATGGCTGGGCATTGCCAGGCATCATCGTCGTGCTCCCAAGCGCACACGGATGGCGGGATATCAGTCAGAGGATTCGGTTGCAGATTATGTAAGAAGTTCCAGGCGTGAAGATAGTTTCATCTTGATGCATGGATGAGCGTGCGGCAAAAAACGGTTCGCGAAACAAAGACAAAAGCAGACCGAAGAGGTTTTCGCCAGCCGTTACAGTGAACGAAAGGGCTGGCTACTGAAGGCGCTTCAAGGCGTCTGGTTTTTGTCCGGAGCGGTCAGGCCGGCCTGGATGCGTTGGTAAATCTCCTCGCGATGCACGGCAACATCCTTAGGTGCGTTGATGCCGATTCGTACTTGCTGGCCGCTGACGCCCAGGATGGTGATCGTAATGTCATCACCGATGTTTATGCTTTCACCAACTTTGCGGGTGAGTATAAGCATGGACTTCTCCTTGATTACTTTTAAGGACACATGTTTCAGACAGGGCAGGTGTCGTATGTGTGTAGCTTACTGCTAAGCGCGTCCCTGTGACTGCCTCTTTTAGGACGCATAGAGGCGACATTAATTCCCATGGCGGCATCATACAGGTCTGGGATACATCATTCGCATTGTTTAAGCCAACGTTTATGACGGCCAGAATAGACAGTGAATGATAAAGTCGCCTCTTTATCCGTTGAAGGAGCAGGGCAGTGCGTAAAGTAGCGATGGCAATGGCGGTGTTGGCATTGGCCGGTTGCGGTGAAGGCAAAAGCGTCGATGCCCCCAAGGCCAAGCCTGCCGTGACCGAAAGCCAGCCACAAACCGGCGCGATTGCCGCCCAGGAATGGGACCTGCGAGTAGGACCGCCGGACCACAAGCTGCAGGCAATCACGGACCTGACCGCCTGGTTGCTCGAACACGGGTTCAATTTTTATATCGTGAAGGTCGATGGCAAGGACGAAGTGCTGCTGGGGCCATTTGCAACCAGGGCCGAGGCCGAAGCCAAGCAGACACTGCTCAACGAGAAGATGGCGCGGGCCAAGAAAAGCGACACGGTGTCCGAGATCATCGAGCACAAGGCCGCGCAGTAACGGCTGATTGGGCGGCAGTGCCGCCCATGTTCAACCGCAGGCTTTCAGGTTTACCGGGCCGACAAACTCATTGCCACGGCCCATCACGCACGCCACTGTCTGGTTACGCTGGCGCTCCCAGGCTTGTACTGGATAAGTCTTGTTCCAGGCTTCGTACAGCTGGCGATCCTGTTTCGACAGGCGCAAGCCGTACTGCTTGCTCATGTAGAAATAAGTGCGTGCGATCATTCCGCGAATGGACGGGCGCGGCATGACCTTCTTGGCCTTGAAGTCCACCTGGGTCAGGCATGAACCGTACTGCCCGCTTTGCACCGGCAGCCAGCCAAAACTGAAGTTGCTTCGATCTCCGTTGACCTCGCCGATGCTCGGCACCAGGTTGTGCAAATCCGCTTCGGCACGCTTGAACACGTCGTCATGGCGCGTACAGTTCTTGCGTCCACCGTTCTGCCAGCACTGGCGCTGATGTCCGATCTGCCAGGCCGGAACAATGTGCTCCCACTCGATGCGCGCGGCACGGTTGGCGTTTTTGCGCGGGATGTAGCCGCAGGCTTTCAGGTCAACACGATTGCCGGTGTATTTGCAGCCGCAATAGAACTCGGTGGACTGTGGCGCGTAGAGCGTCCAGGCGACTTTCTTGGCTTCGCTGAAGGTTCGGGGTGCCTGGGCATGGGCAGTCACGGCAAAAAGCAGGCAACACACAGCAATAAAACGGGCACTCATTGAATCAATCTTCCTTCGGCACAACCCAGAAAATCTGCACGCCGCCGTCATCCCGGTAGGCAAGGGTGACGTTGTCGTTCTCCGCGATTTCCTCCAGCAAGCGCTGCCACTCGTCTTCCGGCTCGTCCGGCAAACGGAAGATCAAGGCTGCCTTGGCTTTTTGGGCGTTGGTGGAGTTGATGATCTTTTGCACACGAATGGCCAGGCGTTCGTAGGCATCAGGTGGGGTTAGCGCTGCGGAAGAGGACTTTGCCACGGAGTGATCCTTAGTAAGCTGTACGTGCATACAGTATTTAACTGTGGGCAATTTCGCAACCGCTTAAAATTCAATAAGTTCGTCTGACAGCTGTTTAGATGATTTGGTGTAAGGCGGGGAGGTGTTTGTTGCGGGATTTGCAGATGAGGTAGAGGCGGGTAAACCCGCCTCTACAGCGATGTCATCAGGAATCAATATTCCCAGAACATCCGTTGCAGTTCTTTGCTGTCCTGGGTCTTGGTCAGGGCAACCATTGCCAGAATCCGTGCTTTCTGCGGGTTCAGGTCAAGGGCGGCGACCCAGTCGTACTTGTCGTCTGGCTGTTCGGCATTACGCAGCACCATGCCCCCGGCATTTACATGGGAAGAACGGATGATCTGCACACCTTGCTTGCGCAACTCCACCAGCGCAGGGACCACTTTGGACGACACCGAACCATTGCCGGTGCCGGCGTGGATGATGGCTTTGGCGCCAGCCTGGGCCAGTGCCTTGTAGGCTGTGTCGCTCACGTTGCCGTAGCCGTAGGCGATTTCAACATCGGGCAAGCTCTTGATGTTCTTGATATCGAATTCCGAGTCCATGGTGTGACGCTTGGCCGGCAGGCGGAACCAGTAGGACTTGCCTTCAACGACCATGCCCAGCGGGCCCCATGGGCTCTTGAACGCTTCGGTCTTGATATTGATCATTTTGCTGACGTCGCGACCCGATTGGATCTCGTCGTTCATGGTCACCAGTACGCCTTTGCCACGTGCATCCTTGCTGCCGGCCACGGCCACGGCGTTGTACAGGTTGAGCATGCCGTCAGCCGACATGGCGGTGCCTGGGCGCATGGAGCCGACCACCACGATAGGCTTGTCGGTTTTTTCCACCAGGTTCAGGAAGTAGGCGGTCTCTTCCAGGGTGTCGGTACCGTGGGTGATCACGATGCCGTCGACGTCCTTGCTGTCGGCCAGTTCGGCGACGCGACGGCCCAGTTGCAGCAGGTTCTCGTTGTTGATGCTTTCGGACGCAATTTGCATCACTTGCTCGCCGCGCACATTCGCGATCTGGCTAAGCTCAGGAACACCGGCGATCAATTGCTCGATGCCAACTTTGGCTGCCTGGTAGGTCGCGCTGTTGGCTGCGCTGGCGCCAGCGCCGGCAATGGTACCGCCGGTGGCAAGGATCACCACGTTGGACAGCTTGGTCTTGGATTCGACTTCCTTTGCCTGAGCGGCAACAGGGAACAGCAGCAGAAGGGCTAACGCGCCCGGAACAAAGTTCTTCAATGCAGATTTCATTATTTTTCTCTCTGGTTTTTGATGAGTGCTGTAGCAAGTTCATCTAGAGCGCCCGGGCGGTTCTGAACGCCACGGGGTGCTGGGTAAGAGCAGGATTTGTACCAAGCCGATTGTGTCCGTTTATATAAATTAAACTATTGATTTATAAAAAAAAATATCGTGACTTTTTGCGCGTCGCGTCGTACCGCTGTCCGGCTTTCCGAACAAGCTGCGGCATCGCGTTCGGTTGTCCGAAAATGATCACGGAAAAACCTGAGCGATACGCCGAAGCCTGTCGTTTCAGAGAACGAACCGGTGGGGGATATGTTTAGCGACGTCATTCACAAGGCAGAAGGGCAGGGGCTAGAGGCCTTGCATGAAAGGCGGTGTTCTACCGTTGACAAATCTCGACAAGGTTCTCATAGTTTGAATAACGCAAACGTTTGCGAGATGTTTCATGGGGCGCTCACTGAGTCTCCTGTCAGCTCGTATCAGCCACCCGGGTGGGAGGGCCGCCGAAGTACACTTCGGTGCAAGCGTTGCTCACAATAATCATAAGATCGGAGTGAACCCATGAAGCTGCCATTCGCTGGACGTCTTCTTGCTGTCGCTGTGCTTGCTGCCGCATCCGCCGCCTTACCTTTTTCCTCTGCATTCGCTGATGACGCAGCCGCCAAACCCAAGGTCGGCCTCGTGATGAAGTCCCTTGCCAATGAATTCTTCGTCACCATGCAGGACGGTGCCAAGGCGTATCAGAAAGACCACACCGCTGATTTCGACATGATCACCAACGGTATCAAGAACGAAACCGATACCAGCGCGCAGATCGACATCGTCAATCAAATGATCCTCGCTAAGGTCAACGCCATCGTCATCGCGCCTGCCGACTCCAAGGCGCTGGTCACCGTGCTGAAGAAAGCCTCCGACGCCGGTATCAAGATCGTCAACATCGACAACCGCCTCGACCCTGACGTTCTGAAAAGCAAAAAACTCGATATTCCCTTCGTCGGTCCCGACAATCGCAAAGGTTCCAAGCTGGTCGGCGACTACCTGGCCAAGCAACTGGCGGCAGGCGACAAGGTCGGCATCATCGAAGGCGTACCGACCACCACCAATGCCCAGCAACGCACCGCAGGCTACAAGGATGCGATGGACGCTGCGGGCATGAAGATCGTTTCCATCCAATCCGGCAACTGGGAAATTGACCAGGGCCAGAAAGTGGCCTCGGCCATGTTGAGTGAATACCCGGACCTCAAGGCTCTGTTGGCCGGTAACGACAACATGGCCCTGGGCGCTGTTTCCGCCGTACGCGCGGCTGGCAAGGCCGGCAAGGTGCTGGTGGTGGGTTACGACAACATCGAAGCCATCAAGCCGATGCTGCAGGACGGTCGCGTCCTGGCGACTGCCGACCAGGCGGCCGCGCAGCAGGCTGTGTTCGGTATCCAGAACGCGCTCAAGCTGGTCAAGGGTGAGAAAGTCGATGCCAAAGATGGCGTGATCGAAACTCCGGTCGAACTCGTCCTCAAAAAGTAATCCTGGCGGCACCCAACAGCGTCCGCTCGTCCTGAGCGGACGCCTGGAGATTTTCCTATGTCATCTTCCGCCCCGAACGCTGTCCTCTCGGTCAGCGGCATCGGCAAGACCTATGCCCAGCCGGTGCTGTCCGACATCACCCTCACGCTCAACCGTGGTGAAGTGTTGGCGCTGACCGGTGAGAACGGCGCAGGCAAAAGTACGCTGTCGAAGATCATTGGCGGGCTGGTCATGCCGACCACCGGGAACATGCAGTTCAATGGCCAGGATTACCGCCCCGGCAGCCGAACCCAGGCTGAAGCGTTGGGCGTGCGCATGGTCATGCAGGAACTCAACCTGTTGCCGACGCTGACCGTGGCCGAAAACCTGTTCCTGGATAACCTGCCCAGTCACTGTGGCTGGATCAGCCGCAAGCAGTTGCGCAAGGCTGCGATCGAGGCCATGGCTCAGGTCGGCCTGGACGCCATCGACCCGGACACTCTGGTTGGCAGCCTGGGTATCGGCCACCAGCAGATGGTCGAGATCGCCCGCAACCTGATTGGCGACTGCCATGTGCTGATCCTCGACGAGCCCACGGCGATGCTCACGGCCCGTGAAGTCGAGATGCTGTTTGAGCAAATCACCCGCTTGCAGGCTCGGGGCGTGGCGATCATTTACATTTCCCATCGGTTGGAAGAGCTGGCCCGTGTCGCCCAGCGCATTGCGGTATTGCGCGACGGCAAACTGGTCTGCGTCGAGCCGATGGCCAATTACAACAGCGAACAACTGGTCACCTTGATGGTCGGCCGGGAGCTGGGTGAACACATCGACCTGGGACCGCGCAGCATCGGCGGCCCGGCCCTAACCGTGAAGGGCCTGACCCGCTCGGACAAGGTCCGCGACGTATCCTTTGAAGTGCGTGCCGGTGAGATCTATGGCATTTCCGGCCTGATCGGCGCTGGTCGTACAGAGTTGTTGCGCCTTATCTTCGGTGCCGACCTGGCCGACAGCGGCACTGTGGCCCTGGGGACGCCGGCCCAGGTGGTGAGTATCCGCTCGCCGGTGGACGCCGTGGGTCATGGCATTGCCCTGATCACCGAGGACCGCAAGGGCGAAGGGCTGCTGCTGACCCAGTCGATCAGTGCGAATATCGCGCTGGGCAACATGCCGGAAATTTCCGCTGGCGGTTTGGTCAATAGCCGCAACGAAACCGCACTGGCCAAGCGTCAGATCGACGCCATGCGTATCCGCAGTTCCAGCCCGGCGCAATTGGTCTCCGAACTGTCCGGCGGCAACCAGCAGAAAGTTGTGATCGGTCGCTGGCTGGAGCGCGATTGCTCAGTAATGCTGTTCGACGAGCCTACCCGGGGCATCGACGTCGGTGCCAAGTTCGACATTTATGCCTTGCTCGGCGAGTTGACCCGCCAGGGCAAGGCGCTGGTGGTGGTGTCCAGCGACCTGCGGGAACTCATGCTGATCTGCGACCGCATCGGCGTGCTATCCGCCGGGCGCCTGATCGAGACCTTTGAGCGCGACAGCTGGACCCAGGACGAATTGCTCGCCGCCGCGTTTGCCGGCTATCAGAAACGTGATGCGCTGCTCAACGATGCCGCGCCTAGGAATACCCCATGAAAACCACAACTTCCCCTGGTAAAACCGGCGGCAACTTCTACGGCCTGGGCACCTACCTGGGGCTGGCCGGCGCATTGCTGGCGATGATCGCGCTGTTTTCGGTGCTCAGCGATCACTTCCTGTCCTATGACACGTTCAGCACCCTGGCCAACCAGATTCCGGACCTGATGGTGCTGGCGGTGGGCATGACCTTCATCCTGATCATCGGCGGTATCGACCTGTCGGTGGGCTCGGTGCTGGCGTTGGCGGCGTCGGCGGTCAGCGTGGCGATTCTCGGTTGGGGCTGGAGTGTTTTACCGGCCGCCGTGCTCGGCATGGGCTGCGCCGCGTTGGCCGGCACTATCACTGGTTCGATCACGGTGGCCTGGCGCATTCCATCGTTTATCGTGTCTCTTGGTGTGTTGGAAATGGCTCGTGGCGTGGCGTACCAGATGACCGGTTCGCGCACGGCCTATATCGGCGATTCGTTTGCCTGGCTGTCCAACCCGATAGCCTTCGGCATTTCGCCGTCGTTCATCATCGCTTTGCTGGTGATCATTGCCGCCCAACTGGTATTGACCCGCACCGTATTCGGTCGCTACCTGATCGGTATCGGCACCAACGAAGAAGCTGTGCGCCTGGCCGGGATCAACCCCAAGCCGTACAAGATTCTGGTATTCAGTCTCATGGGACTGCTGGCCGGTGTGGCGGCGTTGTTCCAGATTTCGCGCCTGGAAGCAGCAGACCCAAATGCGGGCTCCGGCCTGGAGCTGCAAGTGATCGCTGCGGTGGTGATCGGAGGTACCAGCCTGATGGGTGGGCGAGGGTCGGTGATCAGTACCTTCTTCGGTGTGTTGATTATTTCGGTATTGGCCGCCGGCCTGGCGCAGATCGGTGCCACGGAGCCCACCAAGCGCATCATTACCGGTGCCGTGATCGTGATCGCCGTGGTCCTGGATACTTACCGCAGCCGCCGCGCCAGTCGGCGAGGCTGAACCATGGCGACGATCAAGGATGTGGCAGCGCTTGCGGGTATTTCCTACACCACGGTATCCCATGTGGTGAACAAGACGCGCCCGGTGAGCGAGCCGGTACGGATCAAGGTTGAAGCGGCGATCAAGCAGCTCGACTACGTGCCCAGCGCTGTCGCGCGTTCGCTCAAGGCCAAGACCACAGCCACCATAGGATTGCTGGTGCCCAACAGCCTCAACCCGTATTTTGCCGAGTTGGCCCGGGGCATTGAGGATTATTGTGAGCGTAACGGCTACTGCGTGATTCTCTGCAACTCCGACGACAACGCGGAAAAACAACGCAGCTATTTGCGGGTGTTGCTGGAAAAACGCGTCGATGGCTTGATCGTGACCTCGGTAGGTGGTGATGACAGCGGCCTCGCCGCAGGCTTGAGCGCAGTGCGCACGCCCATGGTGATTGTCGACCGGGCACTGGATGGCATCGATGTCGACCTGGTGCGCATCGACCACGAGGAGGGCGCCTACCTGGCGACCCGGCACTTGCTTGAGCTGGGGCATCGGGACATCGCCTGCATCGGCGGCCCGGCCCATACGCGCGTCGCGCAAATGCGCCTGGCGGGTTACCACCGTGCGCTCCATGAAGCGGGTGTGCGGGTGATCGCCAATCGCATCCGGGAAAGCGACTTCACCAGCACCGGCGGTTATGCTGCTGCCGTGCAATTGCTGGCGCAAAACCCGCCCAGCGCGATTTTCGCCAGCAACGACATGATCGGCTTTGGCGTGTTGCGCGCGGCGGCGGAGCGTAATATTCGCGTGCCCGGCGAACTGTCGGTGATCGGTTTCGATGACATTCAAATGAGCCGCTACGTGTACCCGGCGCTGACCACGGTCGGCCAGTCGATCCTGCAACTGGGCGAGACGGCTGCCGAGCTTTTACTGCGACGAATTGCAACCCCCCAACTGCCGATCGATCAACGCATCGTGACGCCAAGCATCGTGTTGCGCGAGTCGACGGCGCCAGTCGCCGGTGTGTTTGCCCAATACCGCTGAACCGAATTGATGAGTACTGATGTATGCCAGCAAAAGTAGTGGTAGTAGGCAGCTTGAACATGGACCTGGTCACCCGCGCGAGTCGGCTGCCCCGTGCGGGTGAGACCTTGATCGGCCAGACGTTTTCCACGGTGCCTGGCGGCAAGGGCGCCAACCAGGCCGTGGCATCGGCGCGACTGGGGGCTGATGTGGCAATGATCGGCTGTGTCGGTACCGATGCCTATGGCACTGAACTGCGTGACGCCTTGCTGGTGGAAGGTATTGATTGCCAGGCGGTGAGCACCGTGGACGGTTCCAGTGGCGTGGCCTTGATTGTGGTGGATGACAGCAGCCAGAACGCGATTGTGATTGTTGCCGGCAGCAACGGCGAGCTGACACCCGCCTCACTGCAGGCGTCTGATGCGGTGCTGCAGGCCGCCGATGTGATCATCTGCCAGCTTGAAGTGCCGATGGACACCGTGGGCTACACCCTCAAGCGCGGTCGTGAACTAGGCAAGACCGTGATCCTCAACCCGGCGCCGGCCAGCGGTCCATTGCCCGCCGACTGGTACGCCTCGGTCGATTACCTGATTCCCAACGAAAGCGAAGCCAGCGCACTGAGCGGCGTGACAGTCGACTCCCTCGACAGTGCCAAGGCGGCGGCGACACGGCTGATCCAGGCGGGAGCCGGTAAAGTCATTATTACCCTGGGTGCCCAAGGTGCGTTGTTTGCCGATGGCCAGGGCTTTGAGCACCTGGTGGCGCCCAAGGTCAAGGCGGTGGATACCACGGCTGCCGGCGATACCTTTGTCGGTGGTTTTGCCGCGGCACTGGCCAGTGGCAAAAGTGAAGCCGAGGCCATCCGTTTCGGCCAGGTCGCGGCAGCATTGTCAGTCACCCGTGCCGGTGCGCAACCCTCCATTCCTACGCTGCATGACGTTCAAGGTTTTGTGCCTTTATGAAAAAGACCCCTCTGCTCAATATCGCTCTGTCGCGTTTGATCGCATCCCTGGGCCATGGCGACATCCTGGTGATCGGCGACGCCGGCCTACCAGTGCCGCCGGGAGTCGAGTTGATTGACCTGGCGCTGACCCAGGGCATTCCGGACTTCATCAGCACCCTACGTATCGTGCTCAGTGAAATGCAGGTGGAAAGCCACGTGCTGGCGGAAGAAATCCTGCTCAAGCAGCCACCCGCGCTGACTGAGCTGAACGCGATGACTGAACAGGCCGCCCTCGGCGAGCGACGTCTGCTCAGCCATGAACAATTCAAGCAACTGAGCCGTAACGCGCGCGCTGTCGTGCGCACCGGCGAGTGCCAGCCTTACTGCAATATCGCGCTGGTGTCCGGCGTAACCTTCTAGAGTTTCCCAACGACAAGGAGTGTTTTATGCAACGTGGTCTCCCAACCCTGAGAAATCTGTTTCGGAGTGTCCTGCTTTTGTCCGCGCTCACTGCTGCAAGCGCCCAGGCGGCGGAAAAAATCGACTTGATCATCGACACCGACCCAGGCGCCGACGATGTGGTGGCTTTGCTCTTCGCCATGGCTTCACCGGACGAGTTGAATATTCGTGCGCTGACCACCGTCGCCGGCAACGTGCGCCTGGACAAGACCTCGCGTAACGCGCGTCTGGCTCGCGAGTGGGCCGGGCGCGAAGACATCCCGGTGTACGCCGGCGCACCCAAGCCGCTGCTGCGCACACCGATCTATGCCGAGAACATCCATGGCAAAGAAGGTATTTCCGGCGTCACCGTCCACGAGCCAAAAAAGGGCCTGGCTGAAGGCAACGCCGTTGATTACCTGGTCAAGACCCTCCGTGCTGCCAAGCCTCACAGCATCACCATTGCCATGCTCGGCCCGCAGACCAACCTGGCACTGGCATTGACTCAGGACCCTGAAATCACCCAAGGCATCAAGGAAGTGGTGGTGATGGGCGGCGCGCACTTCAACGGCGGCAATATTACGCCGGTTGCCGAGTTCAACCTGTTTGCCGATCCGATTGCGGCCGAGATTGTGCTCAAGAGTGGCGTCAAGCTGACTTACCTGCCGCTGGACGTGACTCACAAGGTGCTGACCAGTGAGGCGCGCTTGAAAAAGATCGCCGATATCAAGAACAACGCGAGCAAGGTCGTCGGCGATATTCTCAATGAATACGTCAAGGGCGATATGGAGCACTACGGTATTCCGGGCGGCCCGGTCCATGACGCCACTGTCATTGCCTACCTGCTCAAGCCGTCTTTGTTCACGGGGCGTCAGGCCAATATGGTGGTGGACAGCCGCGAAGGCCCGACCTTCGGCCAGACCATCGTTGATTGGTACGACGGCCTGAAGCAGACAAAGAATGTGTTCTGGGTTGGGAACGGCGACGCCCAGGGCTTCTTCGATCTGCTCACCGAGCGCCTGGCGCGCCTGAAGTAACCCGGCCGACGGCTCGTCAGCCGGTTCTTATTCGCGCTCGGGGTCTTGTGCCCCCATGTGATCGGCCGGGTATTTTTCGAATACCTGGCCGATGAATGCTTGCGCTGCCTGGGTGCCGAGTTCCTTGACCAGCAGGTCGATACCGATGATTGCCAGTTCCTCCGGGCTTCCTGGACTGTAGGAGCTTTGTCCTTGGGGCCACTTGGCTTTGATGTCGGCTTGGAGCGTTACGGTGGTCATGGAAGTCTCACGGGTTGAAATACGGGGCAATGCGCTGGAACGCGGCTCTAACGGGCGCAGTTAATCATTTTGCGCGGGGTTTGGCACTGCTACTTAGGCATGAAGCAGGTGCTGTGCGACACTGTCCCCCTGTTTAATTGCCGGGGGACACCGCGTGCAGATCGATTTGAATAACCCCGAGAACCTGACCCTGGCCGCCGTGCGCCAGCTGATCGCCAGTGCCAGTGATGACGAACATACCCAGCTGCGTGTGACCAAGGCTGGGATTGCCTACATATCTTCGGGGGTGGTGGGAGGCACTGACATCGACGGCCTGCTGTTTCGCCTGGAGACCTGGGCCAAGGGCTCCGGCTATGTCGGCAACGTCGCGGCCAGCGATGAGGTCTGGGTCACACAGATTTTTAATGCGCTGAAGCAGAACTGGCCGAAGCCGCCGTTTGATTACATCGACATCTACTGATTGCGTTCATATTTGGTCACGATTGATCGGGCGAATGCCTGCTGATAGTCGGGCAGACTTGCCTATCGGCGGTTTACGTTTTGAAACCAATCAGCCAGACCGCTGTCGCACGATCTCTGTTCATTTTTCAATAGGAGGCTTCATGCCTTGGAAGCTCGCATCATTAGGTACTTTGTTGGCAGCACTCGCGTTGGCGGGTTGCAGCACCCCGGGTGCCTCTGAGCCAGCCAAAGACGCCGCCGTGACCGATGCCGGTCATAGCCGCTGTGAGTCGAAGGCCGCCGAATTCACCATCGGCCAGAAGGCCTCGCCCCAGTTGCTGGAGCAGGCCCGTACCCGCGCCGGTGCGCAGAACGCACGGATCCTCAAGCCCAACGATATGATCACGCTGGAATACCGCTCCGACCGCCTGAACCTGAACACCGATGACAACCTGGTGATCACGCGCGTTAATTGCGGCTGATCGCTTCCAGGCGTTTGCAACACCCATAAAAAACCCCGTCACATGGACGGGGTTTTTTTAGCTCAGCGGAGAATTACTCGCCGCGAACCTGTGCAGCTTGCATACCCTTTTGGCCTTTCTCAGCCACGAAGGAAACGGTTTGGCCTTCTTTCAGGCTTTTGAAACCGTCGCTTTCGATAGCTTTGAAGTGTACGAACAGGTCGTCACCGCCACCTTGAGGAGTGATGAAGCCGAAGCCTTTTTCATCGTTGAACCATTTAACGGTGCCGGTTTGGCGATTAGACATGGTGTATCTCCAAGAAACATATATTTTCAGTAGTGCTGTGCTGCTCAGGCCAACTGGGCACACTGGGCTATCATAGTCGAAATGTTCGACTTGGGAGCCCCCCCAAGGCATTGTTTGCTAATCAATAGCGTTGCGTTTGGTACTTGTGTCGGCTGAAAGCCCCGATCTACGGGGCTTTGGCGCGAAATATCAGCTGGTAAAAAAAGCCGTAAAAGCTGCGTAATTTGTGCGAAATGGCAGTTTTAAGGCTGTTTTTCTGGCAAAACGGCCGTCTGATCAGGGGCCGATCTTACTTTTTCTTCACGACTTTGCAGGACGAAATAGCCGCGACCGCTTTGTTTTTAAGCGCCGGGCTGGCGTTCTGGTTGGTCATGAGTTCCTTGATTTCCGCAGTGCTCAATTCGGCGTTGATCTTGTCGGCGCCGCATTCGCAGTGGGCTGTGGCAGTTTTCACGTCCACGTTCTGACTGGCTGCGGAAGTACAGTCTTTGACGAAGCTGTCACGGGCACCGGCTGGCCAGTTCGAAGGGGCCGCTGCTTGCGCGCCGAGGGAAAGCAGGGTCAGGGAAGCGGCGAGAGCGAGGGTCGAGGTAAAACGCATCATGGGATGCTCCTTTGGGTCGATGACGAACAGCGATTCTCAGTGGGTTTGAGGCGTGGCGTACAGCTCAAGTTCACTTTTGCAGCTATAAAGGCTGGAATTTGTGTTTGCATCGGATACTGCCGGCGCGATGACCGTTCATCTGTGCTAGCATCTTTGGCTTGGCTAATTCCGGGCGCGCCATTTGCCGCCTTGCCATGTTTCTTTTTAGCTCACTCCAGTCACTGTGGTTCGATTATCGGTTGGCCGAAAGGCTCCTGCCGCTGTAAGGCAGGCGTTCATCACTGAACGGCCTGGTGTTGGATCTTGTACTGGCTCATCCCAACCCACGTGACCTTTGGTAGGGGTCACCACTAGGAGAGGAGGCGCCATGCCAACTATTACTCTTCCCGACGGCAGTCAACGTTCATTCGATCATTCGGTTTCCGTAGCCGAGGTCGCCGCATCCATTGGTGCTGGCCTGGCCAAGGCCACCGTGGCCGGCAAGGTCGACGGCAAGCTGGTTGACGCCAGCGACCTGATCACCTCCGATGCCAGCCTGCAAATCATCACGCCCAAGGATCAAGAGGGGCTGGAGATCATTCGCCACTCTTGCGCGCACTTGATTGGCCATGCGGTCAAGCAGCTGTACCCAACCGCGAAAATGGTGATTGGCCCGGTCATCGACGAAGGTTTTTATTACGACATCGCCTATGAGCGTCCTTTCACTCCGGACGATCTGGCCGCTATCGAACAGCGCATGCACGCTCTGATCGAAAAAGATTACGACGTCATCAAGAAAGTCACCCCGCGTGCCGAAGTGATCGACGTGTTCACTGCGCGTGGCGAAGACTACAAGCTGCGCCTGGTGGAAGACATGCCGGACGAGCAGGCCATGGGCCTGTACTACCATGAAGAATACGTCGACATGTGCCGTGGCCCGCACGTGCCGAACACGCGCTTCCTCAAGTCCTTCAAGCTGACCAAGCTGTCTGGTGCCTACTGGCGCGGCGACGCGAAGAACGAGCAGCTGCAGCGGATCTACGGCACTGCCTGGGCTGACAAGAAGCAGCTGGCCGCCTATATCCAGCGTATTGAAGAAGCCGAAAAACGTGATCACCGCAAGATCGGCAAACGCCTGAACCTGTTTCATCTCCAGGAAGAAGCGCCGGGCATGGTGTTCTGGCACCCGAACGGCTGGACTCTCTACCAGGTACTTGAGCAGTACATGCGCAAGGTTCAGCGCGACAACGGTTACCTTGAGATCAAGACCCCGCAGGTCGTTGATCGCAGCCTGTGGGAGAAATCCGGGCACTGGGCCAACTACGCCGACAACATGTTCACCACCCAGTCGGAAAACCGCGACTACGCCATCAAGCCGATGAACTGCCCATGCCACGTGCAGGTGTTCAACCAGGGCTTGAAGAGCTACCGCGAGTTGCCGATGCGTCTGGCCGAGTTCGGTGCCTGCCACCGTAACGAACCATCGGGTGCGTTGCACGGCATCATGCGCGTGCGCGGTTTCACCCAGGACGACGCCCACATCTTCTGCACCGAAGAGCAGATGCAGGCCGAATCCGCTGCATTCATCAAGCTGACCATGGACGTTTATCGCGATTTCGGCTTTACCGAAGTCGAGATGAAGCTGTCCACTCGTCCGGAAAAACGCGTCGGCTCGGACGAACTGTGGGATCGCGCCGAAGCGGCTCTGGCCGCTGCGCTAGACAGTGCGGGCCTCGCGTACGATCTGCAGCCGGGCGAAGGCGCCTTCTACGGGCCGAAGATCGAGTTCTCGTTGAAAGATTGCCTTGGCCGTGTCTGGCAATGTGGTACCTTGCAGCTCGATTTTAACCTGCCGATCCGTTTGGGAGCCGAATACGTCTCCGAAGATAACAGCCGTAAACACCCGGTTATGCTGCACCGGGCGATCCTCGGCTCGTTCGAACGGTTCGTCGGTATCCTGATCGAGCACTACGAGGGTGCGTTCCCTGCGTGGCTGGCTCCGACTCAGGCAGTGATCATGAATATCACTGATAAACAGGCAGATTTTGCTGCTGAAGTTGAAAAAACTCTCAACGAAAGCGGATTTCGTGCCAAGTCCGACTTGAGAAATGAAAAGATCGGCTTTAAAATCCGCGAGCATACTTTGCTCAAGGTTCCCTATCTTTTGGTTATCGGAGATCGGGAAGTCGAGATGCAGACTGTCGCTGTGCGTACTCGTGAAGGTGCTGACCTGGGCTCGATGCCCGTCGCCCAGTTCGCTGAGTTCCTCGCGCAAGCGGTTTCCCGGCGTGGTCGCCCAGATTCGGAGTAATTATTATTAAGCGTGAAATGAGACAAGATAAACGAGCTGCACCGAAAGCCCCGATCAACGAGAATATCTCGGCACGCGAGGTTCGGTTAATTGGCGCTGACGGCGAGCAGATTGGCATCGTCTCGATTGATGAAGCGCTTCGTATTGCAGAAGAGTCCAAGTTGGACTTGGTGGAAATCTCCGCCGATGCAATCCCACCCGTTTGCCGGGTGATGGACTACGGCAAGTCGATCTTCGAAAAGAAGAAGCAGGTTGCCGCAGCGAAGAAGAACCAAAAGCAGATTCAAGTAAAAGAAATCAAGTTTCGTCCAGGGACGGAGGAAGGGGATTACCAGGTAAAACTGCGCAACCTGGTACGTTTCCTGAGTGATGGGGACAGGGCCAAGGTATCCTTGCGATTCCGCGGCCGTGAGATGGCCCACCAGGAGCTGGGGATGGAACTCCTCAAGCGGGTTGAAGCTGACCTGCTCGAGTACGGTTCGGTCGAACAGCATCCTAAGATGGAAGGACGCCAGCTGATCATGGTCATCGCCCCGAAAAAGAAGAAGTAATCAACAGGGCACGGCAGGCCTTCTGATTATGTTTATCAACTGAATGCGGAGTATCCGAACATGCCAAAGATGAAGACTAAAAGTGGTGCTGCTAAGCGGTTTCTGAAAACTGCTAACGGTATCAAGCACAAGCACGCTTTCAAGAGCCACATCCTGACCAAAATGTCGACCAAGCGTAAGCGTCAACTGCGCGGTAGCAGCTTGCTGCATCCGTCTGACGTGGCAAAAGTCGAGCGCATGCTGCGCCTTCGTTAATTTTGGATCAAGAATAGAGGAAGTAACTCATGGCTCGTGTAAAGCGTGGCGTCATTGCCCGTAAACGTCACAAAAAAATTCTGAAACTCGCTAAAGGCTACTACGGCGCGCGTTCACGCGTATTCCGTGTTGCCAAGCAAGCGGTAATCAAGGCAGGCCAATACGCCTACCGTGACCGTCGTCAGAAAAAACGTCAGTTCCGCGCTCTGTGGATCGCTCGTATCAACGCTGGTGCACGTGTTAACGGTCTGTCCTACAGCCGTTTCATCGCTGGCCTGAAAAAAGCGTCCATCGAAATCGACCGTAAGGTTCTGGCTGAACTGGCCGTGAACGAAAAAGCGGTGTTTGCTGCGATTGTCGAGAAAGCTAAAGCCACCTTGGCTTAAGTACCCCCGACAGTCACCCTGGGCTGCTCCTGTAGCCCAAGGTGGTAAACGTCATAAATAGGGGAAGAGCCTTCAAGCTCTTCCCCTATTTTGTATCTGGAGTCTGTACATGGAAAACCTGGACGCGCTCGTCGCTCAAGCTCTTGAGGCTGTGCAAAGCGCTGAAGATATCAATGCCCTGGAGCAAATCCGGGTTCACTACCTTGGCAAAAAGGGTGAATTGACTCAGGTGATGAAGACCCTGGGGAATTTGCCTGCTGAAGAGCGCCCGCAAGTCGGTGCGCTGATCAACGTCGCCAAGGAGCGTGTCACAGAGGTGCTCAATGCGCGCAAGGCGTCGCTCGAGGAGGCCGATCTTGCGGCCAGGCTCGCCGCCGAGTCCATTGATGTGACCTTGCCTGGCCGTGGCCAGGCCTCGGGCGGTCTGCATCCGATCACCCGGACTCTGGAACGTATCGAGCAGTTCTTCACCCACATCGGCTACGGCATTGCCGAAGGCCCTGAGGTCGAAGACGATTATCACAACTTCGAGGCGCTCAACATCCCAGGCCATCACCCGGCCCGGTCGATGCACGACACCTTCTATTTCAACGCAAACATGCTGTTGCGCACCCATACCTCGCCGGTACAGGTCCGCACCATGGAAGCGAACAAGCCGCCGATCCGCATTGTCTGCCCAGGCCGTGTGTACCGTAGCGACTCCGATATCACCCACTCGCCGATGTTCCACCAGGTCGAAGGCCTGCTGGTTGATCGCGACATCAACTTCGCCGACCTCAAGGGCACCATCGAAGAGTTCCTGCGGGTGTTCTTCGAGAAAGAACTGGCGGTGCGTTTCCGTCCATCGTTCTTCCCGTTCACTGAACCGTCCGCGGAAGTCGACATGGAATGCGTGATGTGCAGCGGTAAAGGCTGCCGCGTCTGCAAGCAGACCGGCTGGCTGGAAGTGATGGGCTGCGGCATGGTTCACCCTAACGTGCTGCGCATGTCCGGGATTGATCCGGAAGAGTTCTCGGGCTTTGCCTTCGGCATGGGCGTTGAGCGCCTGGCCATGCTGCGTTACGGCGTGAACGACTTGCGTCTGTTCTTCGACAACGACTTGCGGTTCCTCGCGCAATTTCGCTAGTCGTAACGAATCTTTAGGAGAGCAGGATGAAATTCAGTGAACAATGGCTGCGCGGCTGGGTAAGCCCGCAGGTAGATCGCGACACGCTGGTTGCGCGTCTGTCGATGGCCGGTCTTGAGGTCGATAGCGTTACGCCGGCCGCCGGTGTTTTCAGTGGTGTGGTCGTGGGCGAGGTGCTGAGCACCGAGCAACACCCCGATGCTGATAAGTTGCGTGTGTGCCAGGTCAGCAATGGCACGGAAACGTTCCAGGTCGTGTGCGGAGCGCCTAACGTGCGCCCGGGCCTGAAGATCCCGTTCGCCATGATCGGCGCCGAACTGCCGGGCGACTTCAAGATCAAGAAGGCCAAGCTGCGTGGCGTCGAGTCCAACGGCATGTTGTGCTCCCAGGCGGAGCTGCAAGTAGGCGAGGGCAATGATGGCCTGATGGAACTGCCGGCCGATGCGCCGGTGGGCCAGGACATTCGCGTCTACCTGGAACTGGAAGACGCCAGCATCGAGGTTGACCTGACCCCGAACCGTGGCGACTGCCTGTCCCTGGCAGGCCTGGCACGTGAAGTGGGTGCGCTGTACAACGCCCCAGTTACTCGTCCAGTGGTTGCCGCAGTGGCTGCGGTGCATGATGAAGTGCGTCCGATCGAAGTGCTGGCGCCAAATGCTTGCCCACGTTACCTGGGGCGTGTCATCCGCAACGTTGACCTGTCCAAGCCAACCCCGCTGTGGATGGTTGAGCGCCTGCGTCGCGCCGACGTGCGCAGCATCGACGCTGCCGTCGACATCACCAACTACGTGATGCTTGAACTGGGCCAGCCGCTGCACGCCTTCGATCTCGCCGAAATCAATGGCGGCATCCGCGTGCGCATGGCCGAAGAAGGCGAGAAGCTGGTTCTGCTCGACGGCCAGGAAGTCAGCCTGCGCGCCGACACCCTGGTGATCGCTGACCATTCCCGCGCCCTGGCGATTGCCGGCGTGATGGGTGGCGAGCACAGTGGTGTGTCCGCGACCACTCGCGACGTATTCCTTGAAAGCGCGTTCTTCGACCAGATTGCCATCGCTGGCAAGGCCCGCTCCTACGGCCTGCACACCGATGCCTCGCACCGCTACGAGCGTGGTGTGGACTGGAAGCTCGCCCGTGAAGCCATGGAGCGCGCCACTGGCCTGCTACTGGAAATCACCGGTGGCGAAGCCGGCCCGATCACTGAGACGGTCAGCGAACAGCATCTGCCGTCCGTTGCGCCGATCACCCTGCGCGCCAAAAGCGTTGAGCAAATGCTCGGCCTGGTCATCGCCCCGGCTGAAATCGAGCAACTGTTGTCGGCCCTCGGGTTGAACATTTCTACGGGTGGGGAAGGGCAGTGGCATGTTGAAGTGCCAAGCCATCGCTTCGATATCAGCCTGGAAGTTGATCTGATCGAAGAATTGGCTCGCCTGTACGGTTACAACCGCCTGCCGGTTCGTTATCCACAAGCGCGTCTGGCACCGCAGCCCAAGGCTGAAGCGCGTGCGCACTTGCCTGAGTTGCGTCGCCTGCTGGTTGCCCGTGGCTATCAGGAAGCGGTGACCTACAGCTTCATCGATCCAAAGCAGTTCGAACTGTTCAACCCCGGCGTCGAGCCGCTGCTGCTGGCCAACCCGATCTCCAACGACATGGCCGCCATGCGTTCGTCCCTGTGGCCAGGCCTGGTGAAAGCCCTTTCCCATAACCTGAACCGTCAGCAAGACCGCGTGCGCATGTTTGAAAGCGGCCTGCGGTTTGTCGGTCAACTCGACGGCCTGAAGCAAGAGCCAATGCTGGCCGGTGTTGTTTGCGGCAGCCGCTTGCCGGAAGGTTGGGCGCAAGGCCGTGATGCCGTGGACTTCTTCGACGTTAAAGCTGACGTGGAGGCGGTATTGGGCTTTGCCGGCGCACTGGACGACTTCACATTTGTGTCAGGTAACCACCCGGCGTTGCACCCTGGTCAGACGGCGCGTATCGAACGCGAAGGTCGCTTGGTGGGCTTCGTCGGCGCCATCCATCCAGAGCTGTCGAAAACCCTTGGGCTCGACCGCCCGGTCTTCGTCTTCGAGCTGGTCCTGGCTGAGGTGGCCTCGGGCAAGATGCCTAAGTTCAGCGAGTTGTCGCGCTTCCCTGAAGTGCGTCGCGACCTTGCCCTGATCGCCGATCGTGAAGTCGCCGCCACTGCCGTTCTGGATGTAATCCGTGAAAATGCAGGGGAATGGCTGACAGACCTCAGGCTATTTGACGTCTATCAGGGTAAAGGCATTGATCCGCATAGAAAAAGCCTTGCAGTTGGCTTGACCTGGCAGCATCCATCGCGCACTCTTAATGACGATGAGGTGAATACCACGACACAAAATATCCTCACCTCGCTCGAACAAAGGTTAAACGCCACGTTAAGGAAGTGACGTATGGGGGCTTTGACGAAAGCTGAGATGGCGGAACGTCTGTACGAAGAGTTGGGTCTGAACAAGCGCGAGGCCAAGGAATTGGTCGAGCTGTTTTTTGAAGAGATCAGACACGCTCTGGAAGACAACGAACAGGTCAAATTGTCCGGTTTCGGCAATTTTGACCTGCGGGACAAACGCCAGCGGCCTGGCCGCAATCCAAAAACGGGAGAAGAAATCCCGATCACGGCTCGCCGTGTGGTCACCTTTCGTCCAGGGCAGAAGTTGAAGGCCCGAGTTGAGGCTTATGCTGGAACCAAGTCATAACGACGAGCTACCCGTCATCCCTGGCAAACGCTACTTCACCATTGGTGAAGTCAGCGAGCTCTGTGCGGTAAAACCGCACGTGCTGCGCTATTGGGAGCAGGAGTTTCCTCAACTCAACCCCGTCAAACGCACCGGGAACCGTCGGTATTATCAGCGCCAGGATGTGCTGATGATCCGACAGATCCGTGCGTTGCTGTATGATCAGGGGTTCACCATCAGCGGCGCGCGCCAGCGTATGTCCGGTGATGAAGCCAAAGACGACACCACCCAATACAAGCAACTGATCCGCCAGATGATCTCCGAGCTAGAAGATGTGCTGGTGGTTTTGAAGAAGTGATACAGGCTTTTAAAATACTTCCACATTTCAAAAGCTTGCGGTATATTCCTGATCGCTTCGTTACGAAGCGAACCCAGTAACACGCCTAGTCGGGGCGTAGCGCAGTCCGGTAGCGCACTAGCATGGGGTGCTAGGGGTCGAGTGTTCGAATCACTCCGTCCCGACCATATTTTTCAATGAGTTAGCCCAATCTTCACCGGTTGGGCTTTTTCATATCTGAAAAAATACTCCCACATTTACTCCCACGGATATCTTGGATCTCGGTAGCTATGCCATCTGAGAGGCGTTCGAGTCTTGTGTCCCCCGGACAGCCCCTACCGGTGCAAGAACCTGAAGAAGCGAAGATGTTCGTTAATGAGTTGCCGATCTGGACAGTCCGCTAGGCAAGCTTCGGGCGATGGCTGTAGGTAACGCGGAGCTCTCTGTTGCTGGTGAAGTGATCCGGGCATTCGCTCAGACTTCGGTAGAGTCATCGAATATCACATGATTCCAGCGGCGGAGGTTCGTGTCGATGGGTGTTATGAACTTCCTGGTGATGGAGACATAGGGACGATCAGCGCAGTAACCATGTTTTTTGGAGAGAACGACCTTGACTGTATTTACAGGCTTCGGGTTCACCACGCTATGTGGCGCGGCTCAGCGTCAACCGCAACCACCCAAGCACTGCATCGATAGCTTTAACAACTAGCACAGTATTTTCAGCTTAAAAAAATCTCAATGTGCCCCCAATTTTGCCCCCACTAAAATGCCGTAGACGAGCGATCACGAATGGCGATTCCCTGCATGATAGTTGGGAGCAATGTGCGGCCGATATCGCGTTGTCTGAAAATCGAATGAATGCGATCGTGCGACCTGCACGGCGGGATTCAGATGAGGTGCGTACCGGCTTCGTTGCGAACGAGCAGGAGGCCTATTGCTCAGCACTGGACCTGTCCCAGCTGGACGACGTGATCGAGCGTTATCGGCGCCTGCGGAACGAGCGCGTTTTTGATTGTTTCCAGTGGTGGAAAGAGGTGAGGAACTATTACGACTACGAGACGACCCATCATCTCGTGGAAGGCATCGTGAAGTACGAATGCGAAGATGGTGCACGGCGCGACCGCTTTCCTTACACACGCCTTTTGTTGCAGCGCTCGACGCAGGCGCCGCATCTGGCAGAAATCCTGTTCAGGAAAATCCACTCTTCACGTTATGCGTGCCTGCTGCTCCGCGAAAGGGCGACCAGTCATATCGGATTGATCCAGATGCATGAGTGGTTGCACCGAGCCGCTCAGCGGTTGTCGGACCGTTACGACTACGATAGGGCTTGGCAGCAATTGGTGTTCGCCCAGGCCCTTGAAGTGTATGCGATCGCCCATGATGAGCCGATTGACGCAGAGGCGGCCAAGGACACTGTGCTGGCGATTGGCGGGTGGCTTGAGCTGTATGAAGAGACGCGATCGTCTGCAAGGAAGTCGCGCATTCTAGAGCAACTGGCCACGCTGGACTTCGAGGCTGAAAGGATTGTCTGGATTCCAGAGATTTTCCGAGTGGCCGTGATGGCGGCCAACGCCGGCCAGTTAAAGCTTGCGCAGCGTCTCGTGAAGTATGGCGCTTCCTGTAAACGCAGCCATTCCTCTGTCTCATTTGAGCCGCTGGACCAGTTGATTGAGCTTAAAGCGATTGCCGACGACGCGACCCTCAACGATAAGGAACGGATTGCCAGGCTGGACGCGTTCCTCGACGACGCCACGCAATGAAAGATTGCGACATTTCAAGAGCGGTTGAGCTATCTCAAGCCGCCAAGCAGATCGAGATGCGTACCGGGAAATGGATCCAATTACTTCCCCTTTTTTTGGTGGTTGCATGTACAGTGATAGCATTGTGCGCGGAGCAGATGCGGTTTCTATCCTTTCTCACTTGGCACTACATGTTGTGTTGTATTGTTTTTGTATTGGTATATGTTGTGTTTATGATCTGATGATGGCATATTTTGTCGAAGGCTAACTGATCTTCGCCGCTAGGAACATGAGCTGAAGAGTTTTGGTTAGTTTCCATGACCTTGGCAGGTAGTAGGGGTGGTATGTGTCGGTACCTCTTGATGCGATGTATGACCAACAGCTACGTGCCGCGCTTGAGGCATGGCAACACTCTTCGACCAGTCGCGTGGTTCTGGCAACGGAAGCCGGTGGCTGGAGGTTTGCTTTTTTTCGGTTCGACGCAACCACCTATGATCCGCAAGAAGCCATCACCGGGGATTTCGGAGTTTTATCCAGAGACCTGATCTTGCAATGGGCAGGCGACAAACAACTCGTCGCCAAGCTTGAATATGCGGTAATGGACGACCTACCACATGTATCTGTTAACACTGAGTTGTTCGCGACTCTACTGCTTGCATCTATGCCCGCTAAGGCAACAAAGAAAGCTGTCCGGGCATTTCTGACGCAGCGCGACGCTCTGCTGGAAGACATGAAGCGCCCCAACCTGCCGGGCGAAGTCATCAATTGGGTTTTCGCAAGGTCAGCCGGGATCTGTGAATTCGAGGGCTGCCCCGCGGAGCTGTTCAGGGATAACCTAGGCAACTACGGGTACTACGGTTACCTCGCCCACATCGTTGCAGCCAAGCCAAAAGGCCCGCGCGGTGATGACCACCTGTCAGCAGAACTGGCGCAGTCACCCTCGAATATCATGCTGTGTTGTGACATCCATCATCGGCTGATCGATAAGGTCGATCCGGATAGTTTTAGCCGGGAACGACTTCAGGGAATGGTCGCCACTAGGGTCAACTGGCGTACCCATCAAGCAGCTAGTTTGTCTTACCCGATTGTGCATGCCTTGGCATTCATAGGTGATATCGCCGGTCGCACAACGACATACTCACAGCACGATGGCCGGCAGGCCTTGTTGGCCGCGCACCTTACGCCTGTGAGCGAACGTGTGGCCGAATATCTCTTACGCGATGCCCAAGGCGGGAACGATGTAAACGATCCCGGATATTGGGCTAACTTCTTGCGAGTTTTCCGGGCACAAATTCTCCACATCTATACCGCGATCAGGGGCGATGGTGCGTTCGGTGCTCAAGCCCAGGAGCTCGCAGTCTTCCCACTGGGCAACATGCCGGCAATGCTGCTAGGCGGGTGGTTGGTGGGAGAAGCGAGACGAGTAGAGCTGTTTAGCTTCCGACGTAATCCGGGAACGTGGGTACGCCCTGACGATTCCGAGCCTGCTGTGAAATTCGAGTGGACTAAGCCCCCAAGCGTGAAAGTTGGCTCGCATGTCTTGATCACTCTGGAGATTACCTCAGAAATTACCGATGCAGCGCTAACGGCGGAAATGCTGAACATGCCCCGCATACGGATTTTTTCCACCACCTATGGTGTTGATGTTGTGGCACCCAAAGAGGCGATGGAGAGATTCAGAAATACCTGCCAGGAAGCATGGGCATATGCGGTCGATGTGCTCCACGCCTCAGAAATTTCAATTTGTACGATCGCCCCTGCGGCGGCAATTTTTGCTCTCGGCATGAAGCTTCAGTCGCGTTTGCACCCGCGAATCCACATGTTCCAAATGGCTCCTAAAGCCTTGCCGTTCCACGCCTTCACTTTGGACAGGCATGCGATTAGCGTGCCGCCGCATGCACCTGGCAGCGTGCTCCAGTTGGATGCCTGCTGAGTACGAGCAACATCTTTTCAACATTACCTTCATGAGGGCTTTCCACATGGACATCGAAGAACGCAGCTTGCTTGTAGCAGTAGAGGCTTTAGAGCTTCCGGCCAGTGCTTACGAGAAAGCGGTACAGCGGTATAAATCACTGGGCGAGTGGTTCAGCCGACCTGAATCAACCCTCGCCACGAACGATCCCCACATTTTTGTTCAAGGGTCGTTCGCTTTGGGTACGGCCATCCGCCCGTTACTTGTGGGAGAGAGCTACGACTTGGATCTATCGTGCAAATTGAGGGAGGGTATTTATCCGCAGACTCACAGCCAGTCGGATCTGAAGGAGTTGGTGGGAATTGAGTTGGAGGGGTACCGCGAAGCTAAGCGTATTCAGGAAGCTCTGGAAGAAAAGAATCGATGCTGGCGTCTCTATTACCAGGATGGGGTCAGCTTCCATATGGACGTTGTGCCCGGAGTTCCCGTGGAGGAAGGTAGGCGTCAGGAGCTGGCTATCTCCATGGAGAGCTATGGCGTCAAGCAGGTGCTAGCTCGAGATGTTTCTAATCTTGCAGTCTACATCACCGACAAACGCCGTCCAGATTATAAGGACGTCAACGCTGGCTGGATGGTCAGCAATCCGGACGGATACTGCAAATGGTTCGAGTCCAAGTCAGAGCCAGTTTTTGAAAAAGGATTGGTCACGCTGGAAGCGCAAGTTGATGAGGTCCCGTTTTATCAACGAAAGACAAATCTTCAGCGGGCAATTCAATTGCTCAAGCGTCATCGTGATGTGATGTACCGTGACAATCCCGACTCAAAACCAATTTCAGTCATCATCACCACGCTGGCGGCGCAAGCCTATCAGCCTGGTGGCTCATTGAGGGATGCCGTCGCCTCTTGCCTCGCCGGCCTTAGTGCCTTTGTGGCCAGTAATTCCGACACTGTGCCGAATCCGGTGAACCCTAAGGAGAACTTCGCCGATCGCTGGAAGATGCCTGAGGGGGAGAAAGATCGATTGAAAGAGCACTTCCACCTCTGGGTTCGCCAGGCTCTTAAAGATTTCAAGCAAATCAAGGATCTGGATGGGCAACGTCTGGTGGAGCACATCGAGGATTGTTTCGAAACGCCGACCTCGACCGTCGCTCTGGGCATTGCGTCAGCACCGCCTCAGGTCGCCGCCCCTGCCATTGTAGTTTCTCAGCCGCCTCGTCCCTGGGTTCGCAGCGGTTGATTAAGCATGGTTCGATGATCGAATCATTTTTGGCCGACTACCCGCGTATGAGGTTTAGGCCGACGGTGGACGGAACGATTTCGCTTGTCGGCCGATTGCCATTTTCTGCGTCAGCTGCGGGGCTTCCCGTTGTAACTGACGAGTACCGGATACGGATCGACATCATTGATCCGTTGGACAAGGCGCTTCCTGTCATCTACGAGACTGGAGGAAGAATTTCATCTGCCAGAGACAATCACGTAAATCCGGATAGCTCATTGTGCCTAGGATCACCGCTTAGCCAACGGCTGCAGCTGTGTGCCACACCGACCCTTACTCGTTTTGTCGAGCTGTGTTTGGTGCCGTTTCTGTATGCGCAGTCGTTAAGGGAGAGGGGCATTGCTAATTTTCCTTTCGGGGAGCTTGCACATGGTTCCCAGGGGCTGATCGACGACTACAGGATGATATTTGGAGTGAAGGATACTGGCGTCCTCATGGGATTGCTTGATCTGCTTTCAAGGAAGCGCAGAAGGGCTAACAAGCTACCGTGTCCATGTGGGTGTGGCCGTCGATTCGCTTGTTGTAGGCTACATGCAACTGCCCATCAAGCGAGGGGATCTCTGTCTCGCTGGGATATCAAGCGAGCCTATAAAGAACTTCGGGAGCAAATTTAGACTTGATTCAGTTCTGAAATATTGGCTTGACTAGGTGCCGTTTCAGCGCAAACAGTTAATGTCAGAAGCCATGCTCTCAGGGTCGGAGCTATGCGTAGATGATTCACTTTGAAGTCGTGAAGGACCGGCTGAACCCATAGTCAAAAGTGGACGCTCAGCATAAGCAGCATCGCGTACTAATTTAACTCACCTGAGCCCGGCAAGTACGTCACCAAATCGGCGCCCAATAACCGGGCAGGTGTTTAGGCATCGTCAATCGGACGTGGCTGTAGTAGGTAATCGACCATTGCCAACGCCGCGTCTATTCATTGATCAAAGAGTTTTGAAGCCTCGGAATTGGGGCAGGAGCAGGGATGGCCCAGTCAAAGAGAATCAAAGTAATGCTGTCCAGTCGTTGTAACGATCGCTTTCCCGCGGACAGCGATCAAACGCTCAGCAATATCCGAGAGCAACTCAAACGTGAGATAGAGAGCACGAAGCTATTTGGCAAACAGGTATTTGAAGTTTGGATTAACGAAGATGCACCTCCTGCGGACGGAATGCAGGACAGTTGGGACGCCTGTTTGCAAGCCGTGAGGGACTGCGATGTGCTACTAGTGCTGTCCAACGGCAATGCCGGCTGGGCCAGTGGTGACGGCAACATTGGTATTTGCCATGCGGAGTACATGGAGGGGCTCGCCACCACTAGGGGGAAGGTGCGCTTCATCGCTATGCCAAACATCCCATTAGACGATGGCCGGGAAGCTGAGGCAGCACGTAACCAGCGCTTCCAGGCGTTTATTGCACAGCAGACACCCTTTAGGGGGGGACTGGTCTCTACTGTGGATCAACTGCGTACACGAGTTCAGGAAGCGCTTCTTGATGCGTTGGTTGTTCTGACCCAGCGTGGTGTAACCGCCGCGGCTTCGAGCCGTTTCGATATGGGCCAGGCGCTGGATTGGACACGGATGGATTTCCGTCAGCGCAAACGAGCGATGGAGAGGGTGTTACTGCAGGCGCTCAATGGTGACAAAGACCCTGCTAGCGAAGCGTTCGCCATTGTTCCAATGGCTGGAGTGAATGTCGTTGTGTTTGTCCATGCAATCCCGGCTGCGTTCACGGTTGCTGCTGCGCGTGAGCTGGTGGGTAAGCCTTTTCTGCGTGACCATGTGCATGCTGATCTGTTGAAAGGTGCAGAAGGACCGTTGCATTTAATCGCCTGTCACCGTGGAGCGACAGAGACTCAGGCCACTGCGTTGTTAGGCTTTCCTGATGCTACGGTTGTCAGCGGTTCCTTCGGTATTTTTGTCGCTGATGATGTACAGAAAGTACAGTTTGCCTTCCTGGCCAACTGTCGCGATGCGTCGCAAACGCGCCATGCGCTCCAGCGTTTTAGGGAATGGTTGGATCAAACAGGTGAAGCGCAAATTCTGGCCAAGAGAGCCGCTTCACGCGCCAAGATTGTCAAAGTTATTGCCGCCGAACTTGAAGGGAGATAACAGGGATGTCAAAAGCACTTTTTACTGTGGGGCCCGTGTTGTCCTTCCGAGGCGTCAGCAAAACCGGGCAGTGGCAGGTGACCGCGTTAGTCGGAGTTGTAGCTGGCGCCGCATTTCCTGTTCTTTCTGTTGACGGCCAGGCTTGTCCGACGCCGAAGGTTTTGCTGGAGCGTCCGAAAGAAACCATCCTTCGTTACGACCTGAGCTGTGATCAGCAGGCGCAGGAGCGAACAGTAAAGTTTGGTGTAGGGCAGGAAGGGCCGCAATGGCAGTTCTCCATTCCCGGTCGAGACTATGCCCCAAGAATGGCCTACGTCTCTTGCAATGGCTTTTCGGACCCTAGTGGGATGCGCAAGTTGGTGCGCCCTGAAAACGCCGTATGGGCTGACCTGATCAGCAATCATGACAGTGACTTGCGTGCTGCAGGTTACGTGCTGGACAAGGAACAGCTTTGGCACGAAGGACGAATTCATGACAAGGGCTTGAAGCGGTTCCAATTGCTGCTGATGGGGGGCGACCAAATTTACTTTGACTCGATTTGGGAGGATGTGAAGTCTCTCAAGAAATGGGTCGGACTGTCGCGCAAGGAGCAATTGGCGTTCAAGGTAAGCGCGGCGTTGGAGAAAGAGATCGAGTCCTACTATTTCGGGCTCTATGCCAATCGTTGGCTGCCAGATACGCGGCGTGACTGGGGGCACCCAAAGCCGAATCTTGATGCAGCTGATGCGATGGCGAGAATCCCTACAGTGATGATGTGGGACGACCATGACATCTTCGACGGTTGGGGGTCCTACAGTCCGGCTATGCAGCACTGCGAGTTGTTCCAGGTGCTGATGCGTCATGCGCGCAAGGCTTTCTGGGTGTTTCAGTTGCAGCATGCCCTTGATGATTTGCCGCCATTGCAATTGCTCCAACGTGCAAACGTTTCCCAGCAGGACCCACAGTATGAGCCGGTGCAATGGAGTGCTCGATTAAATGGAGATCGATTGGCCTTGCCGCTCTTGGATGGTCAGCCGGGCTTTAGTTTCGGCTATCACTTGGGGCCGGTATCGTTGTTTGTTGCTGATCTGCGCACTGAGCGTTCACGTACCCAAGTACTGGGGGCCGATACCTGGACTGCTATGCAGGCTTGGCTCAACACGCTCCGTGACGGTAAGCCTGCTCATCCGGGAAGCAAATGTCAGCACTTAATCTTCATGTCCTCGGTTCCGGTCGCGCACCCCAAATTGTCGCTGGCTGAAGGGTTGCTCGATACGTTTGGGCAGGATCATGTGCTCGACAGTAATGCTGATGACCTTAAGGATCATTGGTCGCACGGGGATCACGAAGGGGAGCGTAAGCGACTCCTGGAGTCGCTGACTCGTATTGCTGAGCAGAGAATGCTGCGTGTATCCATTGCTTCTGGGGACGTGCATGTCGCGGCTTGGGGCAGTTGCTACCGAAGGGATATTCCGCCAACGTCGAACTGGGCGCAGATTCAGCAATTTACTTCGTCAGGTGTGGTGCATCCGTCGTTGATTGGAGTGGCCGAACGGCTTTTTCTTCAGTTGCTGAACCATACCGCCAGCAAGGTCCAATCCATCGATGTGCAGCACTGTGTCGAGATGATGTTGTTCCCCGGTTTTAATCGGTATGTGATGCCTGCTCGGAACTGGTTGGCGTTTGAGCTGGACATGGGCGGGGAGACGGGATGCAAACTGTGGGCGACTTGGCGTTGTGAAACTGAGGTAGGTTTTTCCAACCATCTGCAAGCGGTGCATCCGGCTCAGAAGTAGAGCTCCTCATTTGCACAGCAGTTGTATCAGGCAAAGCCGTCGTATGGAATAGTCGCCCGCTCGATGCTTGATAAAGGCGTACTTCAGCCGCACTCCTTGGCAACGTACGCGGCGGCCTTTTGTTTAGATGTCTCGCTCTTCAATGACTCGCTTGAGTTCCGCTCGGAGACGACGCGGTTCAGCGCGCTGATCATCGTCCTGCTGCCTCTCCTCTTGAGTTTTGCTGTAGCGCTTTATCCAGGCGTAGAGGCTATGCGTCGACACACCAAGACGTGCCGCCACATCAGCGACACGCAGCTTCTTTTCGGTCACTTAATTGACCGCTTGGATTGTGAGTTCTTCGGGGCAACGCGGGTTGCTCATGGCACCTCCTAAATGGCCTCAGCATAGGCTGGAGATGTCTACGATGCTGGGGGCAGTCCAGCCCGCAGAAATCATAGCAAGGGTTCGCGGAGGCGTTTTTACACACTCTGGGCCAGCAGCGGCCGTTGACGGAGGCCTTAGTTCTTACCCTTGGTTGGCAATCAGGTTTATCTTGGAAATTGGGACTAATCGTTAACTTTGGCTTATTTAAGCTGCTACGCTAACCACTGCTCAAATTTTCCGGTGAGCGGCCGTCAGGGTTTCCTATGTACATCGACAGAATATTTTTGCGGAATTTCCGCAGCTTCCGAAAAACCCAAATAGATCTTGTTCATCCCGATCAGAATTTTGAACAGCTCGGAATGCCGGCTCCCAAGCTGAAAAACGTCAATCTATTATTGGGCAATAATGGCGCAGGCAAGACTACGCTCCTGAAGGCGATATCATTGGCTTGCCTTGGGCCAGCAGTTGGTCAGTCGGGTATCTACCCCTATCGACTGATCCGCCGTGAACCTGAAACATACCAGTCAAAAAAAAATGGAGGAAACTCGGCTAGAGCGTCGATCTCGGCCTTTTTTACTCCGCATCATCAAGACCGAGTGCCTAAAGGCATCTCATCCCTTGAGTCTGAAACCCTCATAAATCTCCGGGGAGATCTCGAGTATATTGAGTGGGCTCATTTAGACGAAAAGGTCTGGCATCCCATTTTTAGCTCAGAGTCGGACGCATTCTTCTTCGTAGGCTACGGCGCAATGCGCCGTGTGGAGCAAAAGGAAAATTTCGACTCAGGAATGCGGCATAGCCGCATATTCGTTCGTGCTCAGCGGATACAAAGCCTCTTTGAAGACACCTATTCTCTAGTGCCTCTCTCGAGTTGGCTACCAGGGTATAAAGCCGAGAATAAAGGGCGTTATACGCAGGTAGTTACCCTCCTTAATAAACTAGTTGGAACAGGGCATTACAAATTTACTGGTGAGATAGAGTCAGGGGAGTACCTTTTTGAGCGGGGGGGGCTTAAGGTACCGTTCCGTGCTCTCTCAGATGGATACCGAGCTTATCTGGGTTGGGTCGGGGATCTGCTTTACCACATTTGCACCACATGCCCGAGCGGCAAGCGACTCGACGAGAACCAAGGGATTGTGATGATTGATGAAATTGACCTTCATCTGCATCCTCAATGGCAGCAATCTGTGTTACCAACACTTGCAGCAGCTCTTCCAAAAATCCAATTCATCGTGACTTCGCATAGCCCTCTGATAGTCGGCTCTTTGGAGTGGATGAACATCATTACCATGAAGTCTGGCCCCTATCAGTCTAGCAACCTAAAAAGAATTAGTAGTGCCGTTCATGGCCTGGACGCCGATCAGGTACTTCTCACCGATTTTTTTGGGCTGGGTTCAACTCGAGCATCGGCTGCTAAGCGCACCCTAAAGTCGCTGAGCCTAAAAGCAAGGCAGGGTGATACGGATGCTGCGTTTGCACTACTCGCACAAATGAGTCGAGGCATGGAGTCGACCGAATGATAGCTTACCGTATAAGCCTAGCCCAACTCGAAAGTCTTATAGATGCCGAAGTCACTGGATGGCGCACTCGTGCGGATGACCGCACAAAGAAGTTTAAGATAGCTGGTAAATATGATGAACCTAGCACGATTTGGAGCGAGATAAAGGTTGTGTACATGCGGCTGCAAGGTGAAGCCAAGTGCGTGTACTGCGAGCGAAAGTTAGAAGGAGAGGAGCGTGGCAAGGCTGAACATGATGTCGAGCATTTCCGTCCTAAAAGCAGCGTTCGCACATGGAAAATATCTGCCGCACTGAGTAAGCAAGGCGTTTCACTTACTCAACCTGGTAAGCCGGCACCTGGTTATCACCTACTACCCTACCATCTGTTCAACTACAGCGCTGCTTGTAAACCTTGTAATAGTGCTATTAAAAGCGATTGTTTTCCTATCGCGGGTACTTACCAGTTCACCGGGGATGATCCTATCGCTCTTTTGGGGGAGCAACCGCTGCTAGTTTACCCCATTGGAGATTTTGATCATGATCCAGAAGAGTTAATTGGCTTTCACGGTATATCGCCTCAGGCGATTCCCCAACAGGGATACAAGAGACATAAAGCCCTTACAACCATTGCCTTCTTTGAGCTAGATGATCCTATAGGTCGGAAGAACTTAGTTAGGGGGAGAGCTCACGTGATTACCACGTTATATCCTCAGCTTTTGACTTTTGCTGGAAATGAATCAGCGAATAAAAAGGCAATAGCCAAAATGCTTATTGATGGCTTTACATCGCCGAAGTCGGAGCATACTAATTGCGCAAGATCATTCCGAACTTTATTTAATGCGGATCCTGATGAGGCCGAGCGGATATTTGAAGCTGCTGCGAGATTCATCGACTCTAGCTCTTAAACGGTTTCCACTCCCTAAAATGCCAAGCTAAGCTCAGAAATTTGATTTCCTATGAATAAAAAGTATATCAGGGTGTGAGTTGCGCGAAGCTTCATATATGCATTTGAATGCATTCTAACGGATGGCCGCCGCCGGGCTATGTGATCGTCTAAACGGTTGCTTCTGTTCAGGAGCTGCCAGCGACGATCGGCAGCTTTGGGTGGTTAGCGACCACTGTTCTGACTAGCCATCCTTATGGACATAATTGAAAGGAGCGCCGATGTGCGTTCGCCATTCCGAACTTGTAAGCTTACACTTCAGCTACCCGCACCTAGTTCAGAAATTTTATAGGGGCGAGATTAAATTTCTACCAGCCAGGGGTAGTTGCACCCTGGCCTTGTTTTGTGCTGGTGCAGGTGCAGGTTAACTAGAGGCGGCTTCGCCGCTTACGTCAAGGTGCTGCATCAATGGGCGGTTGACCAACTCCGCCGAGGTACATGGGCTGCTCGGAGCCAGCAAATTTCGGCAACCATTCCTTGTCTGTTTTGTCATCGATCGCATACTGATAACTGGTAGTTGAGAAAATGACTTGGGCATTGTTACGTAGAGCAACAGCTTTGAGTGCTTTGATGTAGGCATCCAAATCTTCCCAGTGGATTTCCTGCTGCCGAGGTGTGTCGAACACCAGTACTCTGAAAGGAGAGAGCGGATCATTGGTGCACAGTTCAAATAGCGCAGCGTGGAACGCCAGCACTGTTCGAGCTTTTGAGCTGCCTTTGATGATCCCAAGCTTTTCAGTGCCCAATATAGGTTTTAGATCCGAATCAATTCGGATGTCCCTCGAAATATTCTTGGAATTGAGGACGTCGAGCCATTCTGCCATTTTTTGTCCCAGTTCGATCCTGAATCGAAGAATGTCTGGAGACTGTTCACGTGACGTCTGTAGCGAATCCTCAAGCGTAAGAGCGATATCTCTTCTTTTTAAAAGATCAAGATGAGTATTTTTTTGCTGCTCTGATTTTTCTAGCTTATTCTTTTCTAATCCGAGTTCAAAGATTTCCGAAGAAATTCTGCTGATAGCCTCAATGAAAATTTCAATCCCGGCTTCCCGTTCTGCCAGGCCTCTTTGCTGGGCCAGTTGCGCGATTTGCGATTCAACAAATTTTTTCTCGGTGGATATCGCCTCCGACTTTTGTATATTCGAGGCAGTCGAAATCTCAAGATCCTTGATCTGATCTTTTAGGTAAAGCAAGCTTTTTCCGTACGAGTCTGCGCTCACCATGAATATTCCACACGATGGCGAGGTGCATATGTCAGAGAACGAAATAAAGGCTCTCTTGGCCTCTTCATTCAGGTTGAGTGTCTCAATCTCACTCTGTATTTCTTCACGTATTTGAGTTGCACTGGAGATTTTTGAGTCGAGAGCAGCCTCTTCCGATTGCAGTTCACGATGCCTTCTCCTCAGGTTACCAATAACATAATCTAAACTTGAAAGTGAATCGCTTTTTATGTCCTTCGACTTTTTAAGGTCTTCGAGACGAGACTTTAATTCAGTGATGAGTCTATCAACATCTTCGATCTTTCGGCGGGGTGATGGAAGATCTTGAACAATGCGCTCCATCAGTTTTCGACTATCAACGATTGTAGTGTCCAAGTAAGCTAGGTCTTTTTTGACCTCAATCGCTTTTTTCTTTTTGTCGTACGAGTTCTGCGGAGGGAAATTAGCAGCTAGTCTAATCATCTCTGAAAATTGGTTTTTTATGAAGCCTGGCCGCGGAGGCGCATAGTATTCGGAGTAACCTTGATCTTGGTCCAGATAAAAAAGAGGCAGCAACGCCGAAAAATATGGGGTCGTTGGAGTGTTGCCGTTTGTTATGAGTCTGTCACTTCTGAGGTTGAGTGATTTTAACATGAACCTCGAAAAGTCATCTTCATTGTAAAAGCGATTTTCGGTTTTATCGTCAACCTTTACGGTCAAATCGAAAGAGTCTCCCATCATTCGGTCTAGGGTGAATCGTTTCCCCATGAGGAGCAGTTTCAATCGTGCCATCTTGCAGTTTCGGACGATATCGTCCCTAAACTGAACATGCAGTCCAAGACAGAACATCATTGCTTGGATCAATGGGGTCTTGCCACTACCATTTTTTGCGTACAGTTGAGTTATGGCAACACCAAACTCAAGCTCACCTGAGCGCCACCCATCTGGGTTGTTCTGGATAATTTCAAGTGATTCAAATTTCATTTAGCTTAACCTCAACGGCTCGTTCCTTACAGATGTTACGGTACGCACGCTTTATCATCAGCAATGCAATACAGAGTCTGCTTTCATCTTTGAGAATATTATCAATCAGCTTTTTTCCAGACTCTGTTGCTTCAATCCGGGAAGTACTTTTGTCGATAATAATGAATCCGGTGTTTTCCAAAAATGTAAAAGCCTTCACGGTACGGATTCTCAGGTTTGCAGACCAACCCAGTTCTTGGCTCGACCCCTTGAAACCTACAAGGCTTTTCTCAAAACAAACGCCTACTAACATTCCGATCTCGTCTTGCTTGGGCTTGGCTCTGGAACGCGCGAGTAAAATGATGGTCAGCGCAATCAGCGGAGTATGGAATAGACTCTCATTTCCCAGTACGTCATAGCGCCCCCTGGGGCTACTTTCGGTCAACAATGCCATGGACTCAGTCTTGGCGGTCGAGACGGCCTCGCGGAAGTTCATTGCGCCTCTCCTTTCACCAATTCGGAGAGCACGGCGCCGAAGGCCAGCTCTTCGGTGATATCTGATCGCCCAAGGTCTTTACTGATTTGGATCGTCAAGCTTGAAATTTCTCCGGTGATTGAGTCCATGTCAATCTGGCCAATAGCGATCTTTCTCGCCACTTGTATAATTTTGTTCTTTGCTACGGCCAAGCGAAACTCCAAGAGCGCATGCCTATTGGTTCTGTGCCAAGCTTCCCAGCTACACTTGAAGCCTGCAAATGTGTCCACTGTGTCATCTGAGAAGCCTGAGCGCTTGAGCATTCGCTGTAGGATAGAAACCGACTTTATAGCTCTATCATCTCCGCCTGTCTTAAGAACATAATAGGCGGATCTGGAGATGCAGAGAATGTCTAGGATATCATCCAGATTGACACTCGCCTTTGCATCCAATTCTTTTTCGGTAATACCACTGGAAAGCGGAACGGCAGATCTATCCTCAATTAAAGATAGAAGCTGGATGATTATTTTCCGAACCTCAAGGGGGTTAAGATTAATTTCGCTGTACTTGAATATCTGGTTTGATGCTTGGGAAACGAAAACATCCTCTTCTTCATTGAGGATCTGCTTTCGAGGTACCAGCGCCAAGTGTGACAAGAACGCCATTACATCGGCATCGCTTTTCGTGGCGAGAGAAGGTATCAGTTTCTTGGTCTCGCCGATCAGGCTTGCGGTGTTTTTGGTTGGGCTTGCTTTGCCTTTAACTTCTTGCCAAATCTGTTCAACTTCATCGTCGAAGTTCACGTTTGTACAGATCTCAATTGAACTGCACGCTTCACCAAACTCTTCAACGTGAAGCAGTAACTTCCCTGCGAAGCTGCCCGCCAAGTCATGAATCGGACTGTTTTTCGGTTTTTTCTTCAGGCCAAAAATTTCAAGTATGGTGTATTGATGATTTAGCTTACTTTTAGTCTTTACTTGAACAAATCGGTATTGGGATTTTGAGTTAACTATGTGCTTGACGACATAGTCCTCGTGTACATCACAGTACACCCTATCCATTTTCCCGTTTTCTAGTAGCGCCAGGCTTTCCAAGCTGGCTGCTTTGAACTGTGCTCGGAAACGGTCGATCGTATCCCGTCCGCTTTGTTCTCTAGGGCTGACTTCATGAAGTTTCATATGGATTAGTTTCGCATATGCTGAATTAAGAGCGCCCTAGAGTATGCTGGGCTTTTAGGTGTAATGCAGAAGCAATCATTTCGGTCGAATGGTGGCGAAGTGTTGAGCGATACGTTGTGGATAACGTAAATGCAACTTCTTGGTTGTAGATTGAATGCATGTTCATTGGCAGTTTCCCTTCCGGGATCATGCTCGCGAACTACGCAACGTATCGCGGAGTGTTTGAAATAGTTGCGTGCGGGTGGCGGGCACGATCTGAGCGGTGCGCCTTGATTGTTTCGGGTAATGCTTTCCATGCCACCTTCCATTGATGTCTCTCGCCCGTGAGAGAATTCCTTTCTGGATTCACTGAATGGTGGCGTGAGGCCATCCACAATGCAAGTCAGATTTGAAGCATTTTCCCTCATCAAGCTCTGAGGCAAGTGCGGAGTTTTCTACTTCTCGACCTTGGGGATGTGAATCGCCCCTGGTAAATAGACACCATCGCGTGGCAGCTTCTGGTCCAGGCTATGTGAAAATGTTTTGGAGTGAGTTTGACACTCAGAACCGCAACGGAAATCGCATTCCTACGCAACTTTTAGGTCTGCTTACCAGCCAAACGCTGCCAGATTTTACGTAGCAACGCAGACTTCAAAACGGGGCATGCGTTTTCACACAGCCTGGGTCGATTCCCGCCCTCCGTGAAGGGCAGCTTTGGATCGGATAGCGACGGTCTAATATCGACCGTCGCTATAGTTGCTCAGACTTCCTTCTGTTCTGCCATCTCCAGGGCGTCATCGACCTCGATTGCCTGGTATCTGGCGGTGCTTTCAAGCTTCGTATAACCAAGCAGGAGTTGGACAGAGTCAACTCTGCATTTCGATCCCTCACCAATGGAGTGCCAGTGAAATTTAATCTTTTTCGATTTCAAGAAACGGATTATCGAGTGGCATCAATTCAAAAAAAAGCTTGGGATCCTCAACCAAGTAGCCCTTCAAGGTTGTTTTCTTCCTAGGGCCCTGTACTTGACATGTCCAGATGTTCAGGCCGTTGTCTCGCTTCCTGTGGACCTTCAGTTTCTCAAACTGCTTCTGCACCCAGCGCCATTCTTCAGTTTCTTGATCGGCCCCCTGTGAGATACCGGGAAACTCCTGCGCGTAGCGTTGAAAGAGACCAGGTGTGACCAGAAATGGGCTGCCACTCACCGTGTGAATTTTAGCCTTGCTGTCGTTGATGATCAGCTTGTGGCTCTGGATGCCTTCCTTGACCCAATTCAGGAAAACCTGACCAGGATCATCCGACGAGGGATTTGAGATTTCGAGAGTGCTTGCTGAAGATGCGTCGCTGACTTTAGGCACTTCCAGCTCGAACATATCCAGCAGTGTGCTGAGGTAGTCGGCATTCTCCATCGCCATTGGATCTGTCAGCGAAGAGTTTTGACGCGACCCTGTACTGACAATCTTAGGCGCTGGTGGTGATGCCGATGCGTCAGTCGAGTGGTCGTCGGCTGCCACGCTCACCGTTCCGCTGAAAGCCGCGGGTCGGTCTTCGCTCCTCCAAATCAACGCCGGTTGAAGACGCAGAAACGTAAAGCTCTGCTGCCAGATCCCCTGTGTCACAAGCGCGGTCCAAATGGCTTTGCCTTCCGGCGTCGACTCAACCAACCCATGCGATTGCAATTCGTCGAACACCGCAAGGTTGGACGACGGAATCCCCTCTATCGCTTGCGACAGCAGATAGGCTCTCAGCTTGTCCGTGACCGTCTTGCTGACGAGCCAGAGCGCGTCCTGGGTCAGCCATCCCGCGGCACCTGGCTGGTTGAGTTTCAGCTCGCGCTGAACCAGATGACGCAGTCCGCTTATCAAGTGATGTTGCAACGAATGAGTCGGCGCTTGCAGCGCCTTGCTCGGGTTACCACCGATGTTCTGCGCGGTGGAAACACGGTCTGCCTGCATTACCAGCTCACCGAGCACACCGGCACGCTCATACTGACCTGCTAGGACATACAGCAGGTTGGCCCAGAGTGGAGGGAATCCACTGAGCCAGTCCAAGATAGATCGGTCGAGAATCTGCATATAGAGCAAGCCTGTAGCGGCACCGTGTAGGTGGTAGTCGCGACCTTTGAGGTAGCGAAAGCGGTAGGGCTGGTCCAGCGGGCCCTGCCAAGGATGCCAAGCACGGCCATCTTGGCGCTCGACCTCCAGGTCCACGGCGATCTTGCCAATGTCATGCAGCAGGGCGCCATAAGCGATGCCGGCCGACCAGGCGTCAGTCTGCGCGGCTTGGTCTTCCGGCGCCGCGCCGGTGGGCAGCAGATAGGATTGGCGTAGTTTCAAACTACAGGCGACCAATTCCAGTCCATGGTCGAGCATTCCGCCGAGATACGCATGGTGGTGCGTCTCGCTGGCGGGGAGTAGCTGGACCTGTTCGGCGTAGCGTTGGATCGGATTTAAATAGAGTTGGATGAACTGCGCGTGGGAGAGGGCGGTGTACTCCCAGATGCGATCGAGCAACTGGCGGCGGTGCTCTGCTGCTAACAAGCTGTGGGCCGACTCGATGGGCAAGTAACCGTCGGCAACATTGACGGTAGGTGGCGGAGGGGGCTTCTGCCTTTTGCGGCTAAACAGACTGAGCATCGTGGCCTCCGGGAATTGGCTGGGTCAGTGGGTTTTTAGCCTTTTTGGGTAGCGCTCTTACCCTTGAGTCCCCATTCCCTTCCAACCCTTACCCGTCCTTTTGGATTGGCTCCCTTTGTGCGGCAATCGGAATATCGATTTGCGCTGGTACCATTTTGTTGGAGGTGAGTGCTGGTACGGCAAAGGAAAGAGTCGGTACACTGCGGTGCGAATTTTCTCGGGCCTTGCCATGAACCTCACTGACGCCACGCTCGTGCTGCTGCTCGCGGCACGTATCCATGGGACCGACGAAGCCGTTAGGGCCTCGGCGAAGAGCGTGGTCAAGAAGTTGCCGCGCAGTAAGCGTGATCTGATCTATCAGGTGATCGAAAGCCGGAGACCACTCGAGCTGGTTGGGTTTCTAGCGGAAAACCTCGATGACTGAGCACAATTTTTTCAGGGCGCTCAGCTCTCGAAATGGCTCTCGGTGGCGAGAGTGAGTTGTCCACGAAAAGCGTGGGTATGTCTGTGGATAAAGCTCGGCATGCCGCGGAGCACACTGATTGCGATGGAGTGATTATTAATTGAGCGATAGCGCTCATCATGGGCATGCGATTCTGACATCGAAGAACGTCTCCCAGGGCACGAGGTTATCTATGCTAACGTGTCATCGCCGAGTAGAAAAAAGACCCAACTCGCGTCGGGCCCTGTGAAGAGTTTGAAGCGGTGATTTTAAGAGTTGCTCACGATTAAACGTTGGCGCTTCTGCTCGGCGGGCTCCTCCCATACTGCTTGCTCCAATTGCTGCTTCAGATTGAGTACATACTCTGTCGCGGCTCTAGCTTGGCCACTGGCACGAAAGATTGCGCGTTTGTCAGCCTTGAGCAGACCGAGCCAGGAATCGATATAGCCCTCGTGCCTCAGCTCTCCCTGAATGCCGGCGTAAGCACATAAAAACGCAGCGCCCATCTCGGCGATCAACTCCTCAAAGGCATAGCCTGGCGAGCCGAACGGACAGGCTGACGTCACCCCCTCGCGCTGCAACCGAGCGTGATGCCCGGTCCAGTGCGTCAGCTCGTGAAGTGCGGTGGCGTAGTACCCACCTTCATCGTGAAATTGCGTTTTTTTCGGTAGTTGGATGAGATCCCTGATCGGGTGGTAAAAGGCTTCGTCGGCAGGCCGATGAACGATGCGTGCACCTGAACTTAACAGCAGATTTTCCGCAACGCTGTTGGCCTGGAAGGGATCGGTCGGTTCCGTCTCGAGCAGGGTTTCATTGAGCGCTTCGAGCCCCTCCGTTTGCTCGATGTTGAACAGAAAATGCGTCCTGAGAATGCCGAAGTGAGCGACCTTGGGCTGACCGTTTTCATCGAGTATGGGTTGGCCTGACTCGGTCTGTTCCTCGCGCTCCATCGGCTTGTAGAGCACAGCCAGAGTGCTGTGCTCACCCTTACGGATGTGCCCACCGGCCTTTTTAGCTTGGTTGAAGGTCAGCCAACGATCTTGAGTGAACCCCTGCAACCTGGCATCGGTCCAGAGCAACGGTAAATTGATCCCCGAATAGGGACGCCGCGTGATGGCGTTAATGGGGTAGGGGTGATGATGACCGACGTGAGCTGAGCCACTTGAGGACCAGGGTTTGATCCAGGGGGCTACGCCTTGGTCCAAAGCGGTAACGATCTTGTCAGTCACGTCTTGGTAGATATCGCGCATGGCATTTTCCTCGAGAGAAAACGGAGGAACGCCGTGCCCGTCGGGGAGGGTTCCCCGATTGGGTGATGAGTGGACTGATACAGGTCTTGCATGCTGGTCGAATGTGGATTTGAGCGCCGAGTACGGTTATCTGCGTTTAGCGTTGGCCTCTTCTGCAAGCGCTATCAGCAAGGCGCAAGGCTGCCCCGGCTCTTGGAGCAGGCTGAGTCTCAGTTGCAGCAACGGGTCGTGGTATAAGTGATCGGTTGGTTGAATGTGGACTACCTCGAACAGCACATAGGGCTCGTGTGGAGAGGCCCGATGAGCCTCGAAGGCTGCGCGCAATACGTGGCTCAGCCGATCGACCTGCAGCTTCTCAGGGTGATCGGAACGCTCGAGCAGAACTGCGCGTTGCCACGCGCCAGGCGTGAACACGATGGGCAACCGAAGGGTGTTCAGTGTTTCCGGTGTCAGTGAGTCGGGCATGGTGTGTCTCCGTTGAAGACGCGAAGAAACCTGTCCCGTGGAGGGAAAGATTTTCCCCGCGGTGGGTTGAAGAAAAACAAGAAGGTTTGTCTGGCGAGCAAAGCTCGAAAGGCGCTCTGGAGAGCAGTAGGCGTTCATCACCGTAGCAACGGTCACCGTGCGAGCTACCGAACGCTAATCGCACTTGGGGAGAACCATCACCGAAGTGACGTAGTCTTGAAGGCTCTGGCTACCTGGGCAGGGTGCTGTCGATAACAGCGATCCGTACCTTGTATTTAACCGGACGATTTGTATGGGTCAATGACTGTAAAGACGCTGTTTCACGGAGCTTGTCCTCTGTCTTCCAATGAAGATTTTTCGGCTGGGGCAAACTGATAAACGGTCAGGGACGGGCCGATTTCAGTAGTACGCTATTACTCTTGTCTCAACCATGAAAACGCTCAGAAGAGGGCGAGACCATGCCGACTCAGCAACCTGTTCAGAGTTCACGTGCCCACCGCTGGGCGTATGCCTGTGGTCTGTCGGTGAAGCGTGGTTACCGTAAGTTGAGAGCGTTTGAATCCCGCGTGGTTGAGCGTGCGGAGACGGCAGGAATGCCCGCAGGTAAATTACTTGTTCGCGGGAGTTTTCTAGTTATCAAGTTGGCAATAGCCGCCGGACTCCTTCTAGTTAGCTTATGGTTCACAGTGTCGGTGATGATCCTTATTGTCTTGTGTTGGGCCATCGCCAATGGAACGCCTATCAAACCTAAGGATGCTCTCCGGTACAAGGCATATGGCGACCCATATAGTGAGTATGAGTATGGCCGCGCACCCGGTCAGCCTGATTTAAAAGACCTGTAGTCGAGTTCTTCACCCCTTCCTTAAGGCCTTTCCAGCAGACATCAGAGCTCCAGCGCCTCTTGCACCAGCGTCCTGCGCTTGAGCTGCTCCTTTGCTAAGCATGCCGTCGGCAATTGAGCCAACGCTATATCCTGCCCAGCTCATTGCAGCCAAAAACAACATCGGAAGCACGACGAACATTGCCCCCATCACGTACTCGATCACCTGCGCGGTGACCGTCCCATCCATAAGTCCGGATGTGGGCAGCGACAACAGCACCTGATTGGACACCGAAACCTGGTTGTACAAGGTATCGAGCATGCTGGAGTCGACCCAGCGGGCCAGTTCCCACCAGAAGCTCAGCATATGCAGTGTGAACAGTACGAACGTCACCGTCATGACGGTCTTCAGCTGGTAGGTACTGACCAATAGAATCAGCGGCAAGCTGATGATGACGCCCATGATCAGGAAGGCCTGCACCATTGGCAGAGCGGCGCGTAGCGCATTCATCGCCGGGAAGTTACTGAAGGAACCGAGGGCCAAGCCGGTGTTGGTGGCCAGGTTATTGAGCCCCTGATTGATTGAGCCGCCACGAGCGCTAGAGCCATAGTCCTGGTACACCTGTCCAGGTGACATGGACATCGTTTGCTGGCGCGGGCTGATCAGTTCGCGCAGGGTGGCATCTTCGATCTCGTTGCTCGAACGGCCAGTCAACCAACCTTTCAGCTGAGTCAGCAGCGAGGGATCAACCTGCTGGATCAACCGCTCGCGCAAGCCAACACCGCTGTCGCTCCACCACTGCTTGCAAGTGGGGTAGCCCGCGCCATTCTCCAGGCGCGGCAAGGAAACATCGCGGCTTTCGTCATACGGCCAACTGATTCGCGGTGTGCGTGAACGATCCGTGTCGTAGTAGCCGGGCGTGTCGAGAAGATAGCTTGAGCCGATCCAGGACGCGTCGTGACTTTGTTCCTTGTCCAGTTGCGGGCGATTGGTAAACAACCGAGAACGGGAATAGCCATAACAGTCGCGGGTGAAGTCGGCGACTTCCTGCAGCAGTACCTGGCTGTTGATACGCGAGCTGTCGATCTCCATGCGCATCTGCCGAATATCCGGTGCGCAGGGAATGGAGGCGGTGGCTGCGGCGGTTACCCCTTTGCTCAAGGCATGCACTAGAAACCACCAGATCGGTACGTTGGCGGAGCGTTCGCCGATGGTATTGAAGGTTGTCCCCCAGGCGGTTTCCGCTGGCTTGGCCACACTTACGCCGCAGCGCTGACTCGTCGCATCATCGAACGTCATTGATGAGAGGCTCAACGGAAAGACCGGCGCGCAGCCGAACAACACAACGATGTAGGCCAGCCACAACCGGTTTTCGATCCGCGGCACCGAGAGCTGTCCCTTGTTACCTTCATCCGCACCTTGCTGACGGGCCGATAGCCATTCTTGCAGGATGATTGCACCAAAGGGCGCGGCGAACAGTCCGGTGTCGGACAGGACGCTCCAGAGGCCGTTGTTGATGATCCAGGCCAGTAGGGAGAGGTAAAACTCCAGGTAGCTGTTGGTGCTCATGAGCATGGTGGTGACCTCACAGTCGGGTGAGTTCGACGCAGGTAATGAGCACGAGCCCTAATGTCCCGATGCGTTTCACGCGCAGTCGATCCTGTGGTCGATGTCGGTAGCGCCGAAGCAGACCCCACCAGAGCGCGAAGAGGGCGCCGTAGAGCAGGGCACGCCACCCCCGCAGATAGGGTCGTACGGATTCGAATACCTGCTGCCAGGCCTCGAAACTACCCAACGCAATGCGGCCGATCCAGGCGACCAATGCGGCGGTGAGGATCATCGCCGCGGCAATTCCCAGACCTGAAAGCAGAGTGAACAGCCGTGAGCGTTTCATGGCTTCACTTGCGCCTGGCGTCGGCGTCATTGAGTCGGCGGGGCTCGGGATCACCTTGTTCGACGGTGCGTGATGCGTCGGCACCCCCTGCATGCCGATCGAGCACCAAGCTGGCGGTATTGGTGGCCAGCATCTGCCGGACCTGCAGTTCGGTCTGCAGCAGACGAATTTCGCGCTCCAGAGCGTCGATGTTTTTCGTCAAGGCGGTTTGGGCCGGTTCGGCGGAAGCGATGTTCGGTTCGTGGCTGCCCGCCAGCAGAGTGCGCAGTAGCAATAGCGCCTTGTCGAGCACGCTGGACAGGGCTGTCTCACTGGCCAGGCGCCGTGTCAGTAGATCCTGGTCGGGATCGTCGCGCAGCGCTTCGATCACACCCCGGGTCACCGGCAGCATCGGGCTGGAGGCTTTCGCCAGGTTGTCAGGGGTAGGCGGCAGCGAGCCAGACAGCAGCTCTTGCAAGGCCTTGAGGCGCTCGTTATAGGCCTCCTGGATCAGTGGCGTCAATCCGCTGCCAGCGGTCGCACGCAGGGTTTCGCAGCTATCGCAGGTCGAGACTTCGCTCTCGCCCAACACGCGAACGGCCCATTCGGATTCCTCTTGCGGCGAGGCCCAAGTCTGGCAGATAGCCCCACCCAGGCAGTCGTTGCTACTGATCGACGCACCGTCATCCACCGACCGGTTATGCAGCAGGTTATAGCCTGCGCGGACCACGTCGGCGGTCACCCGAATGGGCGTCTGTCCGTTACCTCCGGCCTTCGAACCGCCGACCCAGGACACTCCATTGTTGCCGTTACGCGCCTCGGTGTTTTTCACTGCGGCCACCGCATCACCGCCGGTTTGCTCCAGATTACCCTGCATTTCCTGGTTCTTAGCCAGCGCGCCCCAGCCGGCCTGACCGACCTTGTCCGCCATCTTCTCGGCCATGGCCTGGCAGGTCAGCTTGGAGCGGTCGAAGTCGATACGCCCCTGCATCACCCCGTTACTCAACAACTCATAGAGACCGGGGTTGGCGCGCTGGATGATCAACGCCGGCAGTGACATCACCGCTTGGGTCGCGTTCTGCACGATGCTGCCCATAATCTGCTGGAAACCTTCGGTGGCACCGTTTAGCTGGTTTTGCAGCGTGTTGGTGAGGCTCATGTTTCCGCACATCATGTTCGCTCGCCAGGACCCGCCGACACCGAGACCACTGGGTCGGTAGAGCGAGCTCGGTGAGCCCACTGCCGAGCCGCCACCAATGGTGTACATCACTCGGTCATCGAGCACTTCGCCTTGAGTGCCCAGGCGGTAATCGCCCTCGGCGGCGTGGGCATGCGTGGCCATGGCGAGCAGCCCGTAGATCAACAAATTTGCCAGACCAAACCATGATTGCGCACGAAGTCGACTCATGACGCACCGCCTTCGAAGTCGATGCTGAACAGGAAGGTCTGCCCCTCGCGTTTACAGCAGCTATAAGGACGCCACAGCGACCAGGCATAGCCGCCATCCGCGCTCTGGACCGGATCGCTGGGGAAGATGGCGCACGTGGGCTGAACCTGGGGGTAGAGCAACTGCCATTTGTGGGTTGAGGTGTCGTTTTCAATAATCGGGCCCGGCGGCCAGTAACCGTCGCGTTTGGCCGGCGTGAGTGGTACATACACATGCGGTTGCCCGTTACGGGTGATGACATCGCCGGCCCGTTGCGCCATGACTGCGGCGGCTTTGAAGTCGTCAGGCTGTACCAGAAAACCCTGCCGGGGATAAACGTTGCCCCACATGTTTCCCGAGGCCTGACTACCGATTTCACGGAGCCCCGGCATGAGCGACTCGGGGTAGAAACCTTCCGGGATGCCATCGCGCCAGGCCAGTGAGTCCAGGGTACTCAGGAAGTAAGGCATGAATGCAGTTGCGCCGCTGGCGCAGGCGTAGCCTGATTGCGAAGCCAGTTGCGTGGCGATCCTGCCACCGGGGTGGCCGATACCGTCGACGTTCTTGAAGCGGGGCAGGTTGTCGCGGCGGGTGTTCGGGGTGATCAGGTTGCCGCCACCCTCCGCGCCGCTGATGGGAGTGGAGAGGGCAGCCATCTCGGTCCAGGGGTTGTTGCCGGTGTTGGCGTAGCTCGAGACCACCAGTTCAGGAATGAAATGACGAACCTTGGTCGAGGTTTTGACTGTGCAGCCGAAGGGGGTGCAGAACAGCCAGAAACAAATGCCGACGACCCTGTAGTCGAGGCAGTTTTGCGAAAGCACGGAGGACGTGATGCTGGCGGTGTCCAGCGCCACGCTTGGGCCGCACGCCAGCAGGATACTCAGCGCCAGGGGCCGTAGCTTTGTGGGCGAGATTGACGAGCAGGCAACAGGCATGATCCAGGCTCTCGGTGTATGGCCTGGGCAGGTTCGATTACAGACTGAAGACTGTCAGTGGAAATTATGAAGGCGGATCTATCGGATTTGTGAGCCGTGAGACTATTATTTGACGTGAAGGGCGCTGCGCAGAGTATCGGGTTCTGCAAGTAGCTGATCTGTGGTGATTTCGAGAATATTGGCGAGCTTGCACAGGACCAACAGCGACGGATTGCCCGTGCATCGTTCGATTTGACTGACGTACGTGCGATCCACCTCGGCCATGAGCGCGAGCTGCTCTTGGGTAAGGTTTTTCACGCGTCGCATCAAGCGGATGTTTTCCGCCAGCTGAAGACGAAGCTGTTCGTAGTCTTGAGTCATGCGCGCAAATTGCGCCTTGAGGGACTCTCAATCCACGGGATATAGTCTACATTGGTATTGATCTAGGCCATTTGATGCACATACCTGTTATCCAGTGTTCATTTGGTTTCGTTATGATTCGAGGCTGGGTCCAGTGTCTAACAATAAAATCAGAACTCTAGGGTGTGTATGGACGAAAACTACATTTCAATTCCTGCGGCGGATGGTTGCTCAAGTCTTCTGACCCCTTGGGGCAACGAATTTGCTCAGATGATCGAACGTGGCGTGCAATGCGCCCAGGCTTGGCTTGATACGCCCGGTGAAATTCCACTGTGGTGGGAGCTGGCGCAAACACGCAAAACCTTTCCTGTCGGTGACTGCCAAGATGCTTTTGAAGCCGGATTCTTGTTGCGGATTCAGCAGCGGCTTCGAGGCGCATCGTAATAACCGGTCACTCGCTTTAGAGCGCGATACCTGAATAGATTCCCCTATGTGGGTTCTATGCCTCGCGCTCTATCGATCCGGTCAGCTATCCGATAAGCCGCTTCCAACTCTGAGCAGCCATTCTCCTGCATCAGTGTCCAGCGCTCGGCTTTTTCCTCGGGCTCTGTCATCGCCAGGGCGAGGTAAAGACTGGGCGGCACGGCCCGGAACAGCGTTTCGAGCTTTTTCGACAGCACCACTCCTTCGGTGTATTTGCCCGGCTCCTTGCTGGCGGAGAGCAACAAGGCTTTCTGTGCCGGCGTGAGTTTCTTGAACCGTGCGATTTCTTCGATTTCCGCCGGTGGCATGTTCAAGCAAACCCACCACTCGATCATGTTGAGCATGGTCTGCGCGGCAGTGGGGAAGTCGGCAAGGTTTTGTGTGGCCAGCCAGAACCAGGCGCCAAGCTTGCGCCACATCTTAGTGCCCTTGACCACGAACGGTGCCAGCAACGGGTTCTTGGTGATGATATGGCCCTCGTCGGTGACCATGATGATTGGTCGGCCCAGGTACTGATCGCGCTCGGCGAGATTGTTCACGGTGTTCATCAGGCTGATGTAGCTGATGGACATCTGGGCTTCGTAACCTTCACGAGCATAGGTGGCCAGGTCGACGATGGTCACATCGCTCTCGGGCCAAGGCGTGCCCTCGCGATTGAACAGTTCACCCTCGAAGCCCTGGCAGAACAGGTCGATGGACTCGCCCATTTCCTGGGCACGCTCGCGACGCTTCTCTGGCAGGTGCGGGTCGGCGGCGACACGCAGCAACGCGTCGCGCACGTCGCGGGTCAGCACCTGGCGGTTCGCTGCGACACAGGTCTGCGCCGCATCGAGAATGCACTCGCGAACCAGGCTGCGATCGGCTCGACTCAGGCGCGCCTCTTCCTTGGCCTCGCCGCCGGTGATCATCAGGCGAGCGGTGATTTCCAATTCGCCGAGAACATCGCGCTGGTCTTCGCGACTGGCTACCGCCTCATCGTCCAGCTCATCGATCGACAGACTCGCCACCTGATCCGGCTGCTCGACCAGGCGCCAGGCATCGGCGAACGGGGCGAGACTGACCGAGGCGCCAGGTTTTAATTGGACCTTGTTGACTGACAGGCCCTGTGTCGCGAAGTAGTCGCCCTGCAAGCCGAATGAGTTGCCGGCTTCGACGATAAACAGGCGAGGGCGGTACACGGCCATGACCTGCATCAGCAGGGTGACCAATGTGGCCGACTTGCCGGCGCCGGTCGGGCCGAACAACAGCAGATGGCCGTTCATGGCCCGGTCCAGGCGTGACAATGGGTCGAAGCTCAATAGCGAGCCGCCGCGGTTGAACAGGGTGATGCCCGGGTGGCCGGTGCCGGTGCTGCGGCCCCAGACCGGAACCAGGTTCGCCAGGTGCTGGGCGAACATCAGGCGGGTGTACCAGTTACGCGTGTCGCGGGCCGGGTTGTAAGCCATCGGTAACCAACGCAGGTAGCTGTTGCAGGCGGCGACCTCATCGCCTTCACGTACCGGTTGCAGCCCCGAGCCCAACAGCGCGTTGGCCAGGCTGACCGAGCGCTGGTGCAATTGCTGTTCATCGTGACCGCGTACGTAGAACGCCAGCGTGCCGCGGTACAGCTTGTGCTGGCGGCCGATGATCGTACGAGCCTCTTCGACATCCTGACGAGTCTGGGTCGAGGCCAGGTTTTCACCGATGGCTTTGCGCGCCAGGCGGTTCAACTGCTCCTCAAGTACGTCCTGCGGTTTGACCACCAAGGTCAGGCTCATGACTGTACCTTCGGGTAACTGGTCGAACAGGGCATTCACCGCGTCGCCCTTGCGGGTTTCGCCAGTGAGTTGACCAATCAAGGGCGCTCGGCGCAACTTGTCCACTACCATCACCCGGTGGGGCTGATCGTCGAAATACCAAAGTCCGCGCTGCACATCCGAACGCGGCTCATTGAAAAATAGCCGTTCGGCGAAGTCGTGATCGAAGGGCAGTTCCAGCGACTCACCGTCGCCCGACTCCGGATAGGCCACGCGACGGTAGAACGCCTCGGGCGCCTCATCGTTGAGCGTGGGTGCCGGATTGAACCAGGGCACTAACCAGGCATACAGACCTCGGCCATCGACTCGCGTCGATGGCACCCCGCATGCTTGCAGCGAGGCACCGATTCGTTCGCAAGCTTGTTGCAGGGCTTGCGCCGGGGAGAGTCCTGTTTCTTCAGCGTCAGACTCAAGCCAGCGATAGACCACCAGGCGCACCCGGCGGTTGTTGCCACGCCAGGGAAGGCGCGTCACCACCTTATCCTCAAACAGACCACCGGGCTTGGCGATGGCCTTCAGATGACGGCGGATGAGTTCCAAATACGCTTCGGTGAAGACCGTGCCTCGCGCGCTGTCCTGAATGTAATCGGTGAGCCGGGTCAGGTAGGGGGTGAAGTCGTTGTCGTCCTGGCAGAAAAACTGCACCACCCACGGCGCTTGATCCTGCTCGTCAAAGCTATCCTGCAGGGCATCCTCAAGGGCATCGCGGGCCGCCATCAACCAATCGGGTTCGCGCCCTTCAGTGCCGATGGGCAGCAACTCGAATACCGCACCCATCGAACGATTGTCATCGAGCAGAAAACACTGCTCGGTGTTGAGGTACTCGACCCACGGCAGGTGATCGGTGAAGCTAGGGTTGTGCGCATAGAGTGCGGCGTCATCGGCCAACGTGGCGCGAGCGCATAATGGGTTGCGCCAGGCTTTCCATGCAGAAGTGCGGTTGCCCGCATCGCTGGTACGCACTACAAGTCTTCCTGACGTTCACCGGGTAATGCGTACTGCACCCGTTGGTAGAACGGAAAGACGGTCGAGTAACCCGGAACCGGTGCCTGCTCGGTACCACTCAAATGCGGATACACGTACAGCACCAGATCGGGATTGGGCAGGCGCGGGAACAGGTTGCGGATCTCGTTCGCCGCTGTGCGCGTGTACGGTTCCTGGAGAGCCGCGGAGACATCTGCCTGAGCCAGCGGGCGGCGTAACTGCTGTCGAGCCTCCAGCAGTTGCTGTTGAGTGCCTTGCGAACCGGCGCCGTTCCAGATGTCCAGCATGGTTTGCTCGCCATGGGGCAGCAGCGTGTCTTTGTCGGTGGAACACCCCGTCAGGACCCAGCAGAGCAAGCTAATCCAGGTCAGGCAGAGAAGCATGGTTTTTTTCATGGCGAACGCTCCGGCCCTTGGGCTCGTAGTCGATGGTGATCTCCTGGTCGAGGTGCAGTGCGACCTGTGCTGCCGGTGGCACGTACACAGCAGCAAAGGCTTCGCCATACAGCTTGTTGACCCACTCGCGGATGTCGCTGACCCCACCACTGAGAATGGAGTTCAGTGCGCTATTGCCACTGCTGCTGGTGACCCCGAGCGTACTGCCGCCCGAACTGATCACACTGCTGTTGTTCCGCTCATCCCCGAGCAGCGCTGCGACACCGGCACCGGCGGCAGTGATCAGGCTCTGGCTGCCGAGGTATTGCTGGGCGTTCGAGCGGCGCTCGCCGGCAATGCAAGGAATGCCATACGGATCGGACAGGTAACCGAGCCCGCCACGGATCTTGTCGGTGTTCGAGCTCTGGGTGGTGGAGGCAGTGCGGCTGGCTATCGCCTTCGGCTGAGGCACCGTGCGGATGGTGCCATCGGTAAACACAAAGGTAATTGACTCGACTTGTCCGCGTACGCAGGACAGGGTCCAGTCACCGGACGCCGTGCCGCTCATCACGGCCCCCGCGACGTCCGGCAGGTCGATGCCGTTGGCGGTCAGGTTCTCCGGACCGACCAGCACCTTGAAGGGATAGGGGTCATTCACGGTGCCGTCCACCGGGACTCGGCCGATCAGCGCGGTCATGGCGACCGAGCCCATCAGCGTGGCGTTTTCGGGGATCGTGTAGACCGGCTTCGCGCCTTCGGTACGATCAACGGATCGCGTCAGGTCGCGCTCACCCTTGGTAACTGCACGTAGCTGTTTCTGGCTGCGATCAATCGCGTTGTCTTTCAAGCCTTCCAGAGAGTTGAAAGCGGTAGGCAGGCTCAGTGCGGAGGAAGTCGTGGTTTTGCCTCTGGCGTCGGTGGACGGAGCATCCGAGGGTTCAATCCACTGCAGCGCATCATTGGTAGAGTGTCGCCCTTCGAACTGAGCGCCGTCGCCGGGCTCAAGCCCCAATCCGATCGGCATGTCCTTGCTTTTGCCAGTCAGCCCCGACAACTGTTCCTGCAATTGCGTCAGCAGGCCGCGAGCCTGACGACTGTCTTGTTCCGCTTTGAGTCGGGCCTCGTTGGCTTGGCGGCGGCCTTCGTCGACCTGCTGGGTCACACTGCCAAGCGCGGTCTGGATACGCGAATCGACACTGTTTTCCCGCTCGCGTAGGCGGTTGTTTTCCGTCTGCAGTGAGTCATTGTGTTTCTTCAAACCGAGCATGTCGCTGCGCATGGCCTTCACCTGGCCGACCAGGGTGGCGACCGTGTCGCGTGGGGTATCGCCCGCAATGCCGAGCGACTTGGCTTGCTCGGCGGATAATTGAATATTGCCCTGATCAACTGGGTGCTCTGGAGAAGGTGTGCTGCCACCCGGGACCCAGGTTTTCAGGATGATCAGCACCACGCCCAGCAGCGCAGCCGGTACCAGCCATTTGAGCAAGGCGTTAGCTTTCATCGTCAGCACCTCGCGCAACGGGCGGGAGCAGCACGGCTTGCTCGAGGCCGGCACCGCGGGTGACAAGGTAGGCGATCGTGGTGTCTTCAGCGCTGCCGACAGGCCCGAGGAAAGCATGCTGGAAGGCCGCGGCGAACAGCTTGGCCTGAAGTCGACGTGGATCGAGTTGCACCGTCTCTGAACCACGATTGCGCAATTTCACCGCCGTCACCCAGTAATCACCGAGTCGCCAGACGGCGATGGGTGTGCTGGACACGTTTTCGGTCGGCAGCAGGGTTGGCAGTTCGGTGCGCAGCTTGAGCGGGACGCGGCGTACACCGGGCAGGGACTCCACGGTGCGCAGCGGCGCGTACAGGCTTTGCGCTGCGTAGCGCGTCAAAGCGACCGGGATCGGTGTGCGTTCTGGAACAGGGACGGCGCTAGATTCAGCCTCGGTAGCTTGCCTCTGAGCATTCTTGAGAATACGTACGGGCTCCAGCGGTTGATCGCCGGGAGTGGCCGCGATATCCAGGAGGATAATCTCGCCCGTCGTGACCGATTGCAGTTGCAGTCGGGTCGGGGCAATGGCTTCCGATGCGCGCAGGTACAGCGTTCCGCCGGTTGATTGCACGCGCAGCTTGCCTGTCAGGGTTGAGGGCACGCCGACTCGAACATCCTCATCGACAAAGACCACCCGTTCCTGATTGATCACCAGCGGGACCGCGAGGGGTAGGCGTTCCCAGTGCATCAGCTCGACGGCCTGCGCTGCAGCTCCCCATAGCATCAGTGCGACGGTGAGTCCCAGGGTAGAAATCTGCTTCATGGCTCACCTCCAGGCAGGGAGATTTTTTGCGGAGTGCCCTGATAGCAATCCAGTGCCAGCCCCCACTTGTTGCGCTCGGGATCCTGATCGAAACGCACTACGCGTAATGGATAACGCACCACCACCCGTTTCACCGGTTCGGCGGCGTAATATTCATCGGCATTGAGGTCGAGTTTGACCAACCAGCTGTCGCGGTCGAGTTGCTTGACCCTGAGTTCCGGATCCTCGCTGTAACCTCGCCCCAGGATTTCGTAGACGCCACGCACCCGCTGGCGCAGTTCGCCAGCGGCCTTGCGGTACTCGTAGTCGCCGTCGAGGAAGGCCTTGCAGGCGGGTGTCAGGTAGGACTGCAAGCCATAGATGGCGCGGCGATAATCCTGCTCGCCATCCGAGGGCCAGCGGTTGAGTTGGCCAAAGATGTAGAGGGCAAAGGCATAGACATTTTCTGAGGGAATATCCCACCACTTGCGAGTGCTGCCCGAGCGCAGATCTGGCGGTACATGCACGGTCAGATCGGTCGGCGCCGAGCGCCAGCCATACCAGAGTCCGGCACAGACAAGAGCGAGGATCACTACCGCCAGGCGCAGGCTGAAGATGTGGGCCTGCTGAGCATCCACCTTGTTCCGAAAACGACTCATGGCTGCCACCGGGACAGGGCAGGGCGCAGTCGACGCGAACGGCGAACCGTCCAGGCGCTGGAGTGAAGGATCAAAGTCCCTCGACCCAGGCGCCAGCGGCTAGCCAGTACCCATTCGAGCTTGCGGTACAACCAGGTCTCGGGGCGAGCCCGTTTGGCCCGACGCAGTAGTGTGCCACCGGCAAATAACACTACCGCCATACCTGCGATCATGCTGGTCGGCGCCACGGCAATGGAGGCGGTGGCGATCGCCAGAGGAACGCCTAGCAGCAGGCCAATGACAGCGCCGGTGCCGAGCGCTACCCACATCTCATCATTGGTTAAACCGCGCAATACGGCAGGATCGCGATTGAGTCGCTCTGGCAGAAAGACCAAGGTGCCGTCGACAAGGCGTTCGATAGCGTCATTCATACCAACCTCACAGAATCGCGGCAGCCTTGGTCAGGAACCAGATGATGATCACCACCAGTAAGGCTCCGATGCCGACTACGGCGCCGAGGTCTTTCCAGGTCTTGCGTTGGTTCTGCACGTCGGCATAGACAGTCAGGGAGTGCCAGGCCACACCGAGAAAAGCGAGCAGGGCGATCAGCAGGCCGAGCAAGATGCCGCCGTCGTAGGCGTAGTTTTTGATTGTCTCGATTAACCCGGAGCCTTCGCCGCGCGAAGGTGCTTCCATGGTTGGGAGTTCAGCAAAGGCCAGGCTCGGACCGAGCACCAGCAGCAGACCGATCAAGCGCTGGCTGGCACGATCACGCAGGTTGTTTCTCAGAGGGGCAAAGCACTTGAGCATGGCGGCGATCTCCTGGATTAGGACAGGGTGAAGAACATTAGTACGAGCAGGGCGAGCAAGACGCGCGCGGTGCTGCCGCCGAAGGCCCCAAAGCGCACACTGCCGGCGGCCCAACCCCGGTAAGCCGTCCACATCACCCAGGCACACCAAAGCAAAGCCAGGACGAGAACCAGAGACAGCCACAGTGTCGAACTGCTCTGCGCCGAGAAGCCGGAGGCGTTTTGGAAGGCTGCGATCTGAGCGTCAGTCATGCTCATGGCGAGGGTTTCACGGGCGGAGCGTCGAGGCGGTAGTCGCCGACCAATTCAGTGGGGTCACGGGGTTGAGCGCGAGAGGGAGACAGGTAGTCCTGCACACCGTTTCCGATGCGCTGGATGTCTTGGATCAATTGGGGATAGTCGAAGCGATAGCGTTTGTTCGATTCAGAAGTACTGGCTGCCTCCGCACGCGTCGTAAGCCGTTCGATAATGTCGAGTTGCTGCTGGACCAGGCTGAGCTGATCCTGCTCATGAGCAGATGCGGCATAGCTGCTGCCATCGACGATAGCCAGTGAGAGTAGTAAGCAGCGAAAGACGGTAGTTGGCATGATGCTGGCCCATATGGATCTGGGAGCAGAATCAAGTCAGAGGTCGAATTATTCCGTAAGAAACCTGAGGTCTGATGAATCGCTTTTTCTGGGGAAGGACCTTACTGGAGGTCGCAGACGTGCTGTACCCAAGTGGCACCATTAAGCCCGAAGTCTACCTGCGTGCCGATATCACGAAGGGCTGCCGACCGCGAAACGTGTACCTGACCCATGCTCGATGCCCTGCCGCCCTGGGTGGCTGGATAGCGGTGCGATCTCGGTGCCGCTGGGGGCTTTCCAGCACTGATGAGTATCGAGGGTTGCGGCCTGCATCGAAGCTGGTCACGACACACACGGGCCGGGGTTTTGAACTGGTCTTCAAGCATCGGGAGCTGGACAATGGGCCAGAGGTTTACCGGGCGTGCGATTCGCTCCACCAGACCATCATCAGGCTCTACCGACAGGCCGGTATCAAGCAGGGATCATCCCATAGTGGCAGACGCTCGCTTGCTGCAAAAAAAACCTGGCCGCAATCGGCGACGTTGAGACAGTTCAGATCATTCTCGGGCATGCCTATCTCTACCACAGCAAGATGTATCTAACTGTTGACATCGAGGTTGTCCGCCGCGCTTTCGAGCTTGCACTGGCATAGTGACATCGGTAACTCTATCCGCTAGTCAGCATTAATATGGAAATCTTGATGAGCAAACCGCTGCCAAATGTTCCAAGAACGGACGACACTCGATTTCAGGATTTTTGTGATTTTTTGCGCAAAACAAAGGTTCTTCCTGCGAAAGGTTTGGCTACTTCTAGCTATGTGGATCACTTATCAGTTCTTGTCGTACCTGTCGATCCACAGCCAAATTGTGATATTTCTTACTGCTGGTTTAACTGCATTGACCACCAGCTTTCAAATGGTGGACAGGTTGTATATGGCTGGTCGCTCTGGCAGCGAGGGGACGTATTTATTGCGCAGCATCACGCGATCTGGCGAAATGAGGAGGGCGAACTCCTTGATCCAACGCCAAATGAGGGGTTGTCTGCTCAAGCACTATTTATGCCGGATAACCGTGCACCGTTTGACGTCGAGCGGTTGAGGACACCACCGAACCTAGAATGGAAGTCCAATGGCGACTTCAAATGGGTAGCTGGGAACTACCATGAAAGCTTCTTCTTCATCGGAGCAATGGAACCCACCGAGGCGCAATCAGGCCGTATCAAACGCATACATCAGCGACTCGGCTTGATATGAAACTAGGTCCACCACCAGCTCCGTTCTTTCGGGGCTACTGCAATACGAAGGGGGCAGAGTGCTTCAAACGTGGCCCTAAATACGGTTGAACACCCTAGCTCGAAAATCGTCGGAGTTCAGCGTGAGTGGCTGCAAGACTGGGTCATGGAGTTGGTTCATGCGGCCCAGGACGGCGACACTATGTCCAACCAGATAAATCGCCTAGGTATACTCCAAGCCCCGCTTTTGTGCGGGGCCGAGCGAGTAGAAGGACGTGGTTTTCGCGTCCAAAAGAATGGATTTCTACAAATGAACGACCAATCTGAACTTTCCCTTCGTTTAATCCCAGCGCCAGATGACCTTGCCAGATTCGGAGCTGATTATCAGGCTGAACTGCGTCAGTTTAAGGGCCAGCTCAAAGCCGCAAGTGTTGATGCGGATACTCGCTTTGCCGTGTTCGATAGTCCGGGCACTGTCGGTGGTATGACGGGTGAGTTTCTCATTCCAGCAGCTCAAATAATTGTCCCTGCTCTTAGCGTTGCAGCTGTTGCGTGGATGAATGGACGTGCCGGCCGCAAGCTTCGGTTGAAAGTGGGTGACATCGAGCTTGAAGCCAGCACACAAGAAGACATCGATCTTCTTTTGGCAAAAGCATTGGAACTGAAGACATCTCTGATGCGACAGTCCGAATAGTAGGAAGTCCACGGCCCCTTCACTGGGGCTAAGCCAGTAGAAGAATGCGACTTTTAGCACTCTAACGAGGAAAAATGATGGAAGATCAATTCAACGCTTCAGACGGCAACAGTTACATGATCACTATTGATGATGAGGGCGACGTGATCAACGTGACTAGGGGTGGAGCATTGGTCGGAAACATTCGCCTCGACTACAGAGATGATGAAGACGATACGGGCGCTCCAGATCGATACCATATCACTCATCTAGCTCTCGATGCCTGCAAGGGACTAGGTATTGGCCAGCGCTGCCTTGAGCTGCACAGGGAATGCTTCGGCTTCCCTCTCACTGCCGGATATGCGGGTATTGGCCAGTCCTCTGATGGGAGCCACCTTACGGGTGATGGCCCCGCCTTCATCGCGAAGATGCGAAAAAAAGGGATCGTCTGCCCTTAGCGCGAGGGCGGCAGACACTCCGCCTCTCTGTTTTAGGCACGACTATCAGCTACCCCCTGGCTCTTCAGGATTGGTCGAATACTCCCCTCAATACGGTCGCCGTCAGTAATGAGTAGCAGTACAGGTCAAGAGTTGATGCGAATAGGTTGTTCTCGACAGCCACAGATCAAGGAATACACCATGGATGATGATCGAGCTATAGAACTCTACGCCCAGTTCCGAGCCAGCTACCAGACGAAACGGGTGCACGATATCGTGCAACAGCCAAACTTGTCTGGCGGACAGACAATGACGGCCCCAATGATCCCGTACATTGAGAGCGCTGATGATTTCCTGCGCGAACTCTTCAACTCCGTGAACGACTTTCGGCGCTGGATTAACACGCTCGATGCTTGGAGGCAGGTATACGAGAGCTGCGATGAGATTGAACGTCTCTCGCTGCTGGTCGAGCACATACGCCCCTATTCGACTCTAGCGCTAGGAGGCCCACAGGCCATTCGGGGCCGAATAATGTACGCAGCTGCCATTTGCTGCGGCCACGCCAACTACGTTCTCCATGGTGACAATCCCAATTTGCAATGGGACGGCGTTCGCAACCTGAACATGAAGATAGCCTCAGGTATTGGACAACCATGGGCGAATTGGAAGGAGTTGGCCCCCATCCTCAGTAATAAGCTGGGTTACGGTGCCATCCACGACCTGACGGACAACTACCGAAACCATCATGAGCATGGTCATCCCCGCAACATCGGTATGGGCCTTACGGCTTCCGTAGCGGTATCAGCCAACGAAAAGGGGCAGCGCATGTGGTCGTTCGGGCCTCGGGAAGCGATAACGCTTGAAACAGTGATAGAGCAAACGGCTGAACAGCATGCGCTGGCTGTAGAGGCCTACAACCTCCTTTGCGCATTGGCCAAAGAGCAGTTTGAGGCGTTAATGCAATTCACGAATTCGCTGTATCCCTTCAGCCCGCTGCCAGTGATTGACGGCCCTTGGAAAGGTAAGAAGCAGGCCTACTCAATCGGTACGTTTGAGGTGCAAGGGATCGAGATTGCTAACCCGTTGACTATCCTCCAGGCCGGTGTCGAGCGGGTGCGCTATTACCGACAGAAGAATACAAGCGGCTGGGTCTGGAGCATCGAAGTGCCGGAAAATGCTTGCGAACTGTTACGAGCTGCGGAAGCTGAAATTCGCCGCTTTTTTCCCGATTGACTGATACACCAATGTTTAAGGAAAAAACAGCATGGCAATCATCTACGATGCGGAACCGCAACCCAGAACTCAAGTGTCCTTGTCACTTCAGCAGGCGTGCGACGACTATTGTCACTTCATCACTTACATCCTTGAGCCTGCAAGGGACGATCTGGAAACGAAGGTCAGGAGGGACGAGGTTACGCTCCACCAAGTGTTCGGCGTAAACCTGATTTTGGCTCACAGCGTGGACTACTTGCAGGCTGTAAGATCTGCAGATGGAATAACAGAAACACGCAAGGACCTGGTAACAACTTTCGATGAGAAATTCTCGGTGCCCGGTGCGTATCTCGGTAACCGTAAAATGGAACTGATAGACGCGATCAACAATGCCCTGAAGCACATCCGTGTCGATCCCTCGCGATATAGGAGTTTAGGCGAACGCTACGGACAGATTTCGTTCCAGAGTCTAGTGGAGGATGAGGGACGCGTCATGTGCCACCTTGAGAACTACCGATTCGACTACTGCCGTGTGGTGCTTCTGCCGGCTCTAAGGGCATTGTCGAATTGGGAGTTTGATAGTACTGAAGAAGTTTTGGAATTCGCGAGGGGAGGATTCATCGTTATGGAGGCGTCGCATCATCCTGACATCTTCGACCCCTACGATCCTTCGACAGCAATCGATCAGATGATAGAGCTCTGTTCTCCCCCATGTAAAAACTGCGAGGAGGCAGCCGATGAATGCCGCTGTTCACGGTACGTATTTGCCGGAGAGCACGGCCGATTCGAGCCGCTTTATACTGCCTCGGCGGGTGAAATCGACGAGTTAATGAGCCACATATCTCCCTCATACAGCCGTGCATAGGAAAACTTGCCCCACCTCCATCCCGCTCAGTGCGGGTTGCCTTTTCATCTCCCCATTTGCCGGGGTGTGTCTTCTCGTCCGTCGAAGACACTTCCAATGCTGTTCCAGGGTAGTCCCTCTCGCCGATGGCGAGCCTCCAGTACACCAGGATCTCACTCGGAAATTCTGAACTGCGGCAAGTTAGGCTCGCCCTACGGGGCGCTCACCGCGGTCCATTTGAATGCCAGCGTCATCATATCGACTGAAATAGAAAATTAGCACTTGTGCCGCACTCAAATGTATTTTTTGAATGTCGCCGCAGTAATAGCCATGGTCACCCCGAGCATCACGGAGCAAGGTAGGAATACCGCCATTGGACTGATCGAAAAGGGTAGAGATAGGTAAATGATCCAGGGCACGATCAGCAGTGGTATCACTGCGCGCTTGGCGCGGTGATAGACAAAACTGCTCTCACGGCCCGCGCCAAATTTGCGCAGGTCACGGCGCATCAAGCCATCCACAAAACCAGTGAATATGGCCAACAGAAACAAGGGTGTGGCTAGGACTAGAATGGTCAGGCGCACCACGAAGGTAAAGGTCACATACACTGCGACCAGTACGAAATCCTCAATGCTCACGTACAGCTGATTGGTCCAACTCCAGAAACCGTTGCCGCGGCTCGACTCCCGCGCCTGCCGGGCAAAATCCGCAAAGCCAGTCTTGACCAGCAGCCACTGATTTAGATAATCCAGTACTTGAACGATCGTTTGCCCGGGTTGTTGGAGGATGAGTGAAGCTTTGAAGTGCTCGCTGAGCCATCCCAATTCGCTATTCAACATGGCCTGGCTGTGGCGCCAACCCTGATCGCCCCAGAACAGTAGCAGTCCGACGAACTCGGTGAGGATCGAGAACAGCAACGAGGCAATCAGCAGTCCGATGATGCGCAGGACCAGGCTGATCGCCGAGATGAACAACCCCGGGCGCTGGATCGGTTGTGGCGGCGTGTTCTGGACGGAAGTCGCCATCGTTCACTCCATTGCGCGCTGCAGTGTTGATGTCGTCACGAGGCCTTCTGGATAGTTTTTGCTGAATCGAAACCTGTGGCAGGGGCGGGCTACCCCACCTGATCCAGATTGAAGTTTGTTGTTGGGCCGCCACCGCTTGCGCTCCACCATTGCCCCGCCTGCTCGTTGTAGGCGGCCCGCATTCGCTGGGTGAGCTCCTGCAGGTCCTTGGGCATGGCATCGTCGTTGGAGGGTTTTGGCAAAGGCATGCGGACTTTCCAGAGCTGCCCACCGGCCTGGAAAGAGAACATCTGTCCCTTGGGCAAACTGACGATATGAGCAGGCTCGATCAACGGCACGCTGGTACTGCTGACGCGGTCTTGGGAGGACGAGGTGAAGTCCGTGTTGGCCTCAGGATAGGAGGTATCGGTCGCCCCGGAGACCAGGGTCTTGGTCAGCACGTTAACCTTGGGCAACTGCTGGGTGAGCAGTTCAGCAGTGGCGGTCTCGCGTACGCGGAGCATCTGCAAGGTGTTGAAGTTACCGATGACCTGGCCGGCCTTGGCGCGGTTGCCGATTCGCGCTTCGATATCGCTGAGGGTCTGGGTGTAGGCCGTCACCTGGATGCCGGCCCCGCCGCCCTTGTTGATCAGCGGGATGAATTCATCACCCATCAACTCGTTGAACTCATCGGCGTGGAGGTTGATTGGCAACTTGTCACTGTTGTTACCCGATTGGGGTAGGCCATGGTCGATGCCGTGTTTGTAGATGTGTCCGGCGACCGAGACCAAGTCGGCGAACATGGAGTTGCCCACCGCGGCGGCCACCTCGGCGTCGGTCAGTGCATCCAGGCCGACGTAGACGATGCCGCGTTTTCGGATGATCTGCATCCAGTCGAAGATTGGCCGCGGGTCATCTAGGTTGGTGTAGTTGGGGGCCAGCAGTTGGGCGGTCTTGCCGGTGGTGAGTTTCTCCAGCAGCGGCAGTAGCGAGGCAACGATTTTGTCGAAGTAAGTACGGTCGTAGCGTACCGCCGAACGCAGTCCGTCCAGTACCGGATCAAATACCCGCTTCACTGCCAGGTACTGCTCTATGGCCACCACGCGCTTTTCGCGTCCCACCATATGCCGGGGAATGTTTTTCTCGGTGAGTTTGCCTTCAAGTTGGACGATCACTTCCCAGGCTTTCGGATCGGTCTTGGCGAAAAACTGCTGAGCGTATTCGATGAACAGCGCGTCTATATTGACCACATGTCGCTGGATCTGCAGGTAGTCCGGACGCCGGCCGAGCTCGATCAGGGCACGGGCGATGATATTGACGAAGCGCCAGGCGAACTCACGGAAGGCCGCAGAGTTACCCTCACCACTGAGCTGCCCGGCGATGCGTGACGCCACTTCCGAAATGCGTCCGAAACGTCCCACCGCGTTGTAGCGCGCGGAGATCTCCGGCCAGCCCAGATGGAAAACATAGAATTCCTTTTCCCGACCGGCCCGTTTGGCTTCGACATACATCCGCTTGAGCAAGTCAGCATCGCCTTTCGGATCGAAGACGATTACTACCTCATGTTCGATGCGATGAATGTCCTGGGTGATGTACACCTCGGCGAGTCGCGTCTTGCCGACACGGGTAGTGCCGAGCACCAGGGTGTGTCCGACCCGTTCGCCCAGCGGCAGACTGACTTCCGTTTCATCGGGCTCGACCCCATGCAATAGTGGCGAGCCACCTACCGAGGGCAAAGGGCGCAACGGATTGAACGCACTGTCCCAGGCCGTGACACGGGCCAGTATCGAGAGTGGAAACGGTACATGCTCCAGGCGCCGTTCGAGTCCACGGGCCAGACGGTAGCTGGTCGGTTGGTCGACATAGTGGGCGACCGCCGGATCCTGGGCCTCGACCAAGCGCTGGGTGTGCAGACGGGTCCAGCGAAAGCCGCGACCCATGAACAAACGCTTACGACTGACCGGAATCTGCCGACTGGTCAGTTCGTAGCGGGGCAGCCGGCGGATATTGCGTCGATAGCGCAACACCTCCCAGGCTTGTCGCAGGCGGATCAGGCCGAACAAGGCATAGGCCAGCGCCGCAACCTGCCCGATCTCGGGTGACAGGGCCACGGCCCAGGGCGAGGACATGCACAGCATTGCGGCCGCGATGCAGATCGCTACGGTGTACAGCTCCACCGCTGGCCGGAGCTTGGATTCCATCGCATGCTCGGCCATGACCTGGACTCACTGTTCCAGTGAGGTGGCAGTGATCAAGACGGGGTAGTGCTCGATCTGCAAGCGGGTGGCGATGTCGTTACCGTTGATCGGCAGGATGGTGAGGTTCGGACCGGCTGTTCGAATCCGCGCCAAAGCTTCGGTGTCGGCCACTTCGACGGCGAGGCCGGCCGCGCCCATTTCGTGCAGTTCGGCCGCGCGTTGACGCAACCAAGCCAGTGACTGGGGATCCTCCCCGACGAGGAAAAATGGTCGCAAGCCTGGCATGTTCAGGGCGCGAGACGTGATCTGGCCGGGGCTCAAGTGAGAGCTGCGGACGGGCAATATCCAGGCTTCATCGGCAAATGTGGACAGGTCCGCATGCATGGTCCGATCAGGCTGGGTCTTGTTGTTTAATGACGGCCTGGCAACTTGAAAATGGGGTCGGGTGAAGTCGCTAGGCTGATCCCCGGCTACGGTCAGTTCCGACTGGGCGAAAGGTGCCAAGAGCAGGATGCAATAACAGACATTGGGGATTCGCTTCATGGTGGTATGCCCTGTTCAAAGGAAACCAGCAACCGTTCGAGTTGCCGGGAAAAGCCTGCGCGATAACGCGCGGCCGGCGTTCCTCCTGCCGGACGGTGATAGCGCCCGGCAGCCAAGACCCAATCACCGGTGGCAGCGTGATGCTCCTGCAGCAGCGCGGCGGTCACGGCGAGATTTCGGTAGGGATCAAGGGCTTCGCAGGGGCTGGAAAAACGTTGTCCGTGGTAACCCAGATTGGTTTGCCCGAGACCGGCATCGACCCGCTTGGCGTCATGTCGGGTGAGTGCCTGAAGCAAGGCGTGACAGGCGGCCTGGCGAGTGGCGAAGCGGTAGGGTGTTCCGGCGATGTTCAGGGTCCAAGGCCAGGGCAGCAGTCGACCCCGGACGCGGATACCACTCTCCTGCAGGGCAATCGCGAACAGCACCGTAGAAGGGATGTCGGCGTCATGCGCCACCAGTTGGTAGGCTGGCGGCGGAAGCTCCTCGGCCTGAGCCGCCAGCATCGCCAACATCAGCGCAATACCACTCAGTCGAGGCGTTGCCATTGTCCATTCACCTCTTGAAATGTGGCAGGCAATGGCCCCGGGGCTCCCAGGCTGAACCAGCGACCACGGTCATGGTTCAGGGTGATCTGCCGGCGTTGGACCTTGGCCGGATCAACGTCTGCTTGCCTAGCCCAGCTACGGACGCGTTCATCCTCGCCTTGGCTGCCCACCAGGTAGATATCGAACGCCATGCCACTGCTTTGCAGACGCTGGGCTTCGGCGGTGCACGCTGGGCAGTGGTCCTCCACAAACAAGGCATGACGCGGCATGACCGCTGAGTTGGCAGGGGACGGGGATGCTATGCCCTGGATCGGCAGCAGCCCGGGAAACAGCTTGGCCCAGGCCGCGGTGTAAGCGTTTTGGTAGGCCAACTCGCGCTCAGCGCGTATGGCTTCCAGCGCTACCTGTAATTCGGCGTAGCGCTGGCGCTCTTGGTCGGTCTGGGCCTCGACCCCGAGTGCGGTCAACGGATCGAGGTTCGGGCTCCAGAAACCGCGCGGGCCGGCTTGGATCTGTTCGAAGCGCGTCCACTCCTGCTCCGTCAGACCCCAGCTCGCCGCCTGTTCAGAGTCAGAACGCCCCAGGGGAGCGGACTGCGTGTCCTGGATCCGTGACTGTGTCGCGACAGGGTTGCCCACCGCAGCGCCCATGGCCAGTAGCGAAGCGAGACAGACAACGGTGGGCAGTAGCGCTCTGTTCATGATCACTACTCAAGGGAGGTGCACGGTCTGATCTGGCTGAGCGGCCACCGCGAAGATGGCTGAGTTCGGCTCCAGTATTTTCAGGCGCCAAGCCCCTTGCTGCTCACCGCTATGTAGCAGCCTGACATCCGTGAGCGAGCGACTGTCATGAGGTGCGACCACCAGAAAGCGCTCACCACCGCGGGACTCGACACTCAATACTGAAAACGGTGGCGAGAGCGGGGTGGGTTTGGGGCGAGCGGTCTTTTTCGTGTTGGTCGCAGAAGGCGTCGGCGATGGGGGTGATGGCTGGGTCTTGTGCTCCAGGAGCTGCTGCTCGACCTGTTCAAGGCGTGCGCGCAGCGCTGTCAGGTCTGCCTGGGTGGCGCGGGCTGCGAGACCATCACGCAGTTCCTGTATCTCTTGCGCCCACTGATCCAACATCGGATCGAGGGTATTGGCCTGTTGCTCACCAGTATCGACCATCTGCTTCAGGTCTTTAAGCGCGTACTGCAGCTTCTCCTGGGCATCCTTGAGGGCGCTTGAATCATGTTGCAGGGTGTCCAGGGTTTGTCGGTGTTGGGTGTTCGTGCTCTGCAGTTCGGCCACGCGTTGATACTGGTTATACAAACCACCGCTCAGGCCGGCGACCGCCAAGCAAAGCAGCCCAATGATGAGGGTTTGAAACGTCGAGGTTCTCATGGGCGTGCCTCCAACAGATGGGGCGAGACGGGTGTGATCAGCGCGACGCCGGCCGCCGTTTTCTGCTGTTCGAAGCAGACTGAACGGCTGACTTCGTCGGTCGTGAGTTGCCAGGCGGGGCCAGCGAGCACTTGGAGCGCGCGGCGCAAAGAGATCGGGCCGAGCCGGTAATGGGCCGCGGGCAGGGGCCGAGTAAACAGCACCCTCACCGACGCGGTAACGGGGCAGAGCGCATAGCCCGAGCGCTGCAATACGTACTGCAATGCATCCTGCACTGAAGGGTTCAAGCTGGACGGGATGCTCACGTCAATGATTTGGGCAAGAAGATCGCGTTGTTCCGTGGTGGGCTCGGTGCTGACCAGCGTGTAGCGGCCATAACGAAGCTCTGCCGGATGGCTTTCTTCGGCTATGCCCTTCGAGTGCTGGGCCCGATTGGAGTAACTGTCGATCTCTGGATTGGTCGGCAAAGGGTTGGGGATTTGCGCGGTGCAGGCGCTCAACAAACCCAGCAGGCAGACAGGCGTGAAAAAACGCTCCATGGAAAAAACCTCATGTCAGATTCAGTGCAAAACCTGACATGAGGTGAAGGGACGATTCAGTGAGAAAGTTGATTCAAGGCGAGTCGTGTTAACGCTGAACGCGTTGCTATTCATCAAAAATGGCGAGCCCATTCAAGATGGCAGCGTCGGGGTCGAAGATTAACAATCGCACATCCGCTAATGCCGCCAGATACAGTACGTTGACCAAGGCTTCCGGCGTGCCTGCGTCGAGTTGCTCTTGTCTCAAGCTCGAATAACGGTTGCCCTCAATGTTCAACAAGTTATCGTCCGTCCATGGCGTGCCGATCAGTTTGCAACCGATACCGCAGCAATCTGGCAGCGTAAAAAGCTCGAACAAAAGGCCGGTCTGCCGCAGAGCGAAGTTACTGACCCACTCTGCAGATAGAACATCGCTGCTTCGGGAAGGTGTGCGGTGCTGATTTCCCAGGCTCGACTGTAGTGTCCCGTTTCGAAGCTCAAGCGATGGACCATGGCTTGTGCCTCTTCCAGGGAGTACAGATCACCGAGGTGATGCCGCTCGTTGAGCATTTCACCCGTCACAGCGTAGATTACTTGGCGCACTAGCCCGGTGGACTGGCAGCGTTCATCCAAATCATCCGAAATGGATTGGCCTTCGCTGATCACGGCGAAATCGTCATTGAACAGGCAGGGGAACAGTTGCAGCTCGTCGTCGGACAGATGGGCCTGTGCGTCGTGTACGGGTCGACAGCAGGGAGGGCAGTCGTCTTCGTAGGTGATCAGTAGCAGCCGTTCGATATGAAGGTTGTCGTAACCGCGAGTAAATGGGTTGGAGGCCGTCAGCAGGGCTGCAGCTTGGTGTGTGGGGTTCATGAAGGTTCTCCAGAATGATAATGGACAAGGCGCCCGAAGACGCCTGTGAGGGTTAAAGCCAGCCATGTTCGGCAAGAGAAAGTGGACGACCTTCACCCACGATGAAGTGATCCAGTACGCGCACTTCGATCAAGGCCAAGACCTCTTTCAGCCGTGCAGTCAAGACGTGATCCGCCTGGCTGGGTTCTGTACAACCTGAGGGGTGGTTATGAACAAAAATGGCGGCCGCGGCGTTATGCGCTAGGGAACGCTTAACGACTTGGCGGGGGTAAACACTGGCGCCATCAATGCTGCCCTGAAAGAGGACTTCGAACGCCAACACCCGGTGCTGGGCATCGAGAAATATCACACCGAAGACTTCATGCTCTTGTTGCACAAGATGCAGTTTTAGGTATGAAGCCACGGCGTCAGGCGACATCAGGTTAGGGCCGCGGGCGAACAGCCGACGATCCAGAATGTGCAGTGCTTCGTCGATCACCTGGTTTTCTTGGACGATACGATCAGCCTCGAAATCCGAGGTCTCAATCAGTGTGAGTTGGGTTCTCATGGTGGTACCTCCGAAGGGAACAATCAGGGGTACACGCCCGAGGGGTGTGTTGTCCCCGAGGTGGGTGTGGAGTCGCGGGCGTTAGCAGATGGCGCGCTGTTTACAGCCGCGTGAATCGGTGGCGTTGACCGTGTAGGGACGAACCACAACCGTCGCAGGGCAATGGGGAAAAAGCTTTTATTCCCCAGCCAGTTTCGGGATCGAAGTCGGCACTGATGGGCATTAACCGAACCAGTCCTCGATGGATGCCGGCGATGCGTTTCTCAATTTCATCCGTCGTGTAATAGAGCGATAACGTGCTGTAGTCCTCGTAAGCAGTAGCGAACACGCAGTCGTCGCAAAGCCAGAAGGATTCCATGTTGGTTCTCCTGTGCGGATTGAAGAAAAGGCGCTCGACGGAGCGCCTTGATGTGATGAGGAACATCGTGGACTGTTCAGGCGGACTGAACGGTGCGGGTGGCATCACGGCGGGCCGTGCGGGGAGTGGGTGGAGATTCAGGTTCGACCCGAGCCTCTGTTGGGTTTGCGGTCTCCTCAGCTTCGGTATCAGCCGATGATGGGGATGGCTCACTGTTTGGCGCTTGCTCAGCAGGTGCTGTTACTTCCTGCCTGGCGGGCGCTTTGTATTCGAACGTGCCGTTGACCTTGATCCAGTCGATGAACAGCAAACGACCTTTCAGGCTGGCGCCCGGTTGGCCTTGTTTATCGCCTTTCTCGTAAAGAAACGGATCGATCCACAGGTCGCCGATACGGAACGACAGCAGGACTTTTTTCTCGGCTTTGACGGCGTCCATATAGAGACGAATCAAGCGTTCAGCTTCACCCCCAGCAACTTTGCAGTCGAAACGGGTGTACTCCACCGCATCGGTGGCACCGTGCAGGGCTGCAATATCGCAGGCCATGAATGGCTGGCCGCGGCGGACTTGTACTTCACGAACACGGTTGAGGTAGCCGATACCGACGGTGTGCAGATTGAAGTAAGTGGTCGCTTCTTGGGGGTGGTTGGCGTGGGCCATGGTGGTTCTCCTGTTTCAAGGGAAAACGGCGACGCACAGCCCCTGACGGGGAAGTGAGCCTCCGTCAGGGTGGGTAAGGTGAAGGCGAGCGATGAACGACTCGCCACCGGCAAGCCGATGACGATCAGAACGATGCGTCTGGGGGGAATAGCGGTGCAGCAGAGGAGCGTCTGCGGTGGTGATCCGCAGACATGGGGTAGTGGGCATTCATCACCGCTGAAGCGGTAACCGCGCGAGCTTCCGAACGCTGATCGCACTTGGGTAAACCACCACGAACGTGGCGTAGCCTTGAAGGTTCAAGCTACCTGGGCTGGGCTGTCAACGACAGCGAACCACGCCCTTTGTATAAGCCTGTCACAGGGGAGCGTCAAGACGCTGCAACCCGATTTTTTATGGCCGGAATACGGTGGCAGTCACTGGAATGAGAAAAAGAAGAGCTGGCCTGGTGGGTCACCAGGCGAGGAACAGAAAAGCCACCTTTGACTGTCATACGCAGTCGAAAAGCTCCTCGCAAAGCTTGGTTTAACTGCGCCTTGATTCGTCAACCGACCCTTGTCGTGGCCTGGGTCGGAATATGCTGGCACGCATCCGCGCACAAAGGGTGCCCAGTGTTTCCCCGGCGGGCCCCGGGGCTGAATACGATCGCCGAGGCGAATGACCGCTGTTGCCTTGTAGAGGCAACACTGGTCATCCGCCCCCACGATCAGGTCGAGCACAAATCGGGAATGAAATCCCGCAGAGGAGAAGGCTCCGAACTCTAAGAGTCTGACCGAGCTGCCCGGAGCGAATCGGTCTTGGGTCGCCGTTGGCGATGATCCTGAGGCACTACAGCAGAGAGGGGGGACGACGTCAAGGCAGAGTGCGCCGCCTCAAAGACCCCGGTATCGGATGCGAGTGAATGAACTCACTTGTTGGCGAGATGAGTGGCCAATTGTTCGACAGTTGCCAGGATAAAGGCGCGATCACTTTCTTTCAGTCCGCGCAGCAGACCCGCGATCATCTGGCCTTGATCATTGGGACGATTGCTCGACTCCGTCAGCAGTTCATCCATTCGGCAGTCGAAAATGTCTGCCAGTTGCATTAGCTTGACCACAGAAAGCTCCACTACACCCCGCTCCAGGCGCGATATGGCTTCACTGCCGATCCCCATGCGCTCAGCCACCTCTTCCTGGGTCAGATTACGCTCGGTCCGGTGTTTCGCGATCATGCGCCCGATTTGGGCTTGGGTTGGATGTTTATGTGCCAAGTGATGAGTTCTCCAGTTCAACCCGAATGGTTGAGCAAAGACCCATTGACATGAACATCCTTAACGGTTGAGTATCGACTTGTTAGGTTGTTATATTGGCTGAAATCCCTTTGTAATGCGACGTGGGTTCTATTCCTCCAGGAATCAGAGTCCAGGGTGGCCCGTGAGAATGAATGGTCTGACAGGGCCAAACTGAGGAATGGTTGAGCATGGAAGATGAGAGCAAAGACGTCATGGATCTGATCTGGGATCGAACACTGGAGCTGTTCATCAAGATTCATGATTGCCCTGATAACCCCGAACACTTCGACAGCCTTGTCCGTTGGCTCAACGAAAATCCTGCTCACCTGAAAGCGTTCAACGAACTAGGGCAGATCTGGATTTCGACAGGCATCGCCTTGGCCCGTGAAATCGGACAACCACTCAGCGACTTAGAGAGGGATCAGCCGCCGTTGATGATGCACTGACCAGTACATCGTCCCCAATTTCATGTTGATCTCCACTGGCGCGTCATGGGCGACGCGTATCTTTTCTGATCGGCGCAGTGCCCTTGCAGTCCGGGTAGTGGGAACATGACCAGAACGGCCCTGATTTTCCCTTTCGCCTGAGCATTGAAGCGTTGCAAATAGGGCAGGCCGTACCGGCTTCTATAGGCATGGCTAAAGTAAGTGAGCCGTAGCGTGTGACCAACTGCGCAATCCAAGTCGCCTGCTTGGCGACGAACGCATCCAGTGTCAGACGTCCCGCTTCGATTTCGTCCAGAGCCTGTTCCCAGATCGCGGTCATACCCGGATCCGCGACTGCAGCAGGTACCGCCTCGATCAGGGTATGGGCCGTTGCGGAGGCCATCAAAGCGCGTTTTTTCTTCAGCAAATAACCGCGATCAATCAACCCCTTGATGATACCGGCTCGCGTGGCTTCGGTGCCGATACCGGTGGTGTCCCGAAGCTTCTGTTTCAGGCGTGGGTCGTTGACCAGCTTGGCCACATTTTTCATGGCCTTGATCAGATCGCCCTCGGTGAGAGGTTTGGGAGCGGCAGTGCGCATGGACTTGAGTTCGACGTCGTCCACTGTGCACTGCGTACCCTGTTGCAAGACTGGTAAGACTTGGGACTTGTGACTGGGCTCATCCTCTTCGGTGTTTTCGTAGAGCAAGCCTTTCCAGCCCTCGATCTGGATCTGTTTGCCAACAGCGGTCAATCGTTCTGCGCCACACTCTAGTTCGACCTGGGTCCGATCAAACTCATGATGTGGAAGAAACTGCACCATGTAGTGGTTGCGAATCAGTTCGTAGACTTGGCGTTCTTGTTCGGACATCCGCTCCAGATTCGCCGGCTCGGTGGTGGGGATGATGCTGTGGTGCGCGGTGACCTTGGCATCGTTCCACACGCGTGAGTGCTGTGATCGATCCAGTCTTCCCAATACGGGCAGCAGCGCCGGATCCGATTTGAGTAGGGCATCGAATACTGCGGGTACCTCGTTGAACATACTCGCTGGCAAATAGCGGCAATCGCTGCGCGGGTAGGTGGTGGCTTTGTGGTTTTCATACAGGGCTTGGGCGATGTTCAGGGTTTCCTGAGCGCCGAGTCCCAGCTTGCGTGAACAGACTTCCTGCAGTGTGCTCAGGTCGAAGGGCAGGGGCGGCGCTTCGCGGAAATGCTCCGTCAGCAGCGAGAGTACAATGGAGGTCTTATTACTAGAGATCGCTTGCGCCGCCTGACCGGCAGTTGCCTGCTGCAGGCAACGACCGGCCTCATCTCGCCCTGAGCTGGGTGGTTGCCACGACGCGATGAATGGTTGCCCCATTGAGGACAGGTGCACCTCCACGTCCCAGTAGGGTACCGAAACGAAGCTGGCAATCGCGCGATCCCGGTCGACCACCAGACGTAACGTGGGTGTCTGGACGCGCCCTACCGACAACACGCCGTCGTAACCCGCCCGTCGACCGAGGAGGGTAAACAAGCGACTGAGGTTCATACCGATCAACCAATCGGCTCGGCTGCGCGCCAGGGCGGAGTGGTAGAGCAGGAAGGTTTCCTGACTAGACTTCAGCGAGAGCAGTGCTTTGCGAATCGAGGCGTCATTAAGTGCGGACAACCAGAGGCGCTGGATGGGGCCTTGATATGTGCACAGCTCCAGTAACTCGCGGGCAATCATTTCACCCTCGCGATCGGCGTCGGTCGCGATGACGACGGTGGAGGCTTCACTGAGCAGGCGCTTGATGACTTTGAACTGCGCGGCAGTCTTGGGTTTGACCTCAACCTGCCACTGCGTGGGAATGATCGGAAGTTGGTCCAACGACCAGGATTTGTATTGGGCACCATAAGCTTCAGGTGGGGCTGTCTCCAGCAGGTGGCCGATACACCAGGTGACGGTTGAATCGGTGCCGATCAGGCAACCATCACCGCGTCGGGTGGCTCCGAGAACCTTGGCGATGTCACGACCTTGGGAAGGTTTCTCACAGAGAAAGAGACGCATAGAGCTGCTCCGGATTGAGTTCGGAGCAGCGTTATTGAAAACAGCGGTAGTGAGATATGAGAAACCTGAATGACAGGTTCCTCATATTTGTCGATGAAGGCAGTCATGGATAGGTCGGGCCTAGGTGTGGCGTGGGCAGCAGGGCGGATCTTCACGAGCAGCGAGTAATAATGGCCAGAAACTTCGCGTAGGCGCATTTTTTATGCCTAATGCCCGTCAACCTTGAGCCGACGGCTCTCTGCGCTTTTTGGACTTTGACGCAGACGACCTGGCATGGTCTGTAGTTTGCCCAACATCTGCCGCAGATGCGGCCGGTTCACTGGATCGATCCCGCATGACCACACTGTGTACCCGATGGGGTAGGATGCCGACTCGACGTGCCTCTATCTTGAACGTGACCCGCGCATTGTCTTCGCTGTCTTCCCACTCATCGCGCACTGTGCGGCCTTCGACTAGCACGCGCATGCCTTTCTGGTACAGCGTGCTCCAGTGTTCTGCCTCACGGTGCCAGAGCTCAACTGGCGCCCAATAGCCGCCCCGATCTTCATAGCTGCCCTCGCGTGGCACGGGGTTGTCGAAGTACACATTCAGCCGTAGCAAACGCCGTGGCTCGTCATTGCCTGATGAAAACTCCTGGAACTCTGGCGCACTGCCAATGTTGCCTTCGCCGACAAAAAAAGTACTCATCCTGATACCTCCACTGCGGTTGTGAGTTGGCGCAGTAGCCGTTCGGCACTGGCCATTTTGATCGCGCAGGTCGATGCCTGGCGGTATAGCGAATGCACCACGCTCATCTGCAAGTTCAGCGCAATGCGCTCGCATTCGAAACGGTGCAATTCCTCGCGTATGGCTTGCGGCAAGGCCTTGTTGGATACCTGGCGTTCCCAGACCGCCACCCCCATACGAGCGAAGTCACGGGTACGCCAACGCAAAAAGGTGCTGCCTGCACTGGTGCTCTGCAGCACCAATCGAATATCCAGCAGTGAGTAAGGATGTTGTCCGGCTTGCCGCACCACAGCCTCCATCAGATGACATAACTGCGCCTCGATTTCCCTCGCCATCTGCGCCAGATGGTCCAGCTCCCCCTTACCCTTAAATGGTTTTAAAAGGCCTTTTAGGGAGGCAGCGTGTTCGAGTTGTCGATAGGCATCCGGTGTTAATGCTTCGAGGGGCATTGGTTGAGCCGGTGTCATGGGACTCATGCTTCGTCCTCCAGCCCATCCGCCGCCGCAGATGGGGCTACCGCGTCCTCCACCCACGCATCAGCGTCATCCACCGTCACAACGCCACGACGAATGATCGGTGGCGCGAACTGGGAACGGCGATGCCCCTCAAGGATGTCCATGGGGGGCAACCCAAACTTTTCCATGGCCGCCAGGGCTCGGGCATTATTTGTGGCCATATCATCGCGCGTGACACCTGCAAGTCGATAACGCTGCGCCTGGCCGAACAGGCTGCGTAGTAGATGGGCACCGTCGTCTATCCAGGCTTCCATGTCTCTGCGACCAATCAAGGCGGTGTGATGGGCCAACAGGGTGTGGCGCACCAGCGTGTCGTAGTCAGTCAGCAGGTAGACGGCGAGAAACCCCAGTTGGCTACCGATGTACAAGGGCAAGGTGACGGGGTGGATATTGAGGTTATCGCTCATGTCGATCTGCGTCGGCAGGTCCCGTCTGATCTGATCCAATTGTTGGGTCAGCTCCAGCATCCCAGCCTTAGCCTGCAGCAGTTTTTCTTCGAGCTGCACGATAGCCCAATCGGCATAAGGGTCGTCCTGAGCTGCGGCTTGTTTGATCAGATTGGTGACGCTGATGTAGCCGGCCATGCCCATGATCGAATGGACGCCTTCACGTGCGGTTCGACCTTGCCAGATACGGGCGGCGTGGTGAGTGTGCAGTGTCAGGGTGATGCTGCTGCGCAACGAGCCCAGGTTGAGTTGGTAATGATCAGCCACGGTATTGTCCTCACATAAGCTTGGACGGGAACGTTGCGATAGATGAAGGGCAAGGACAGCCAAAAAGCTGAATGCGGTCTGCTCGGTTTGGTTCGAGACGGCTAATTTCTGAGACGCTCGACACTGATGCCAGTGGCATCAAATCTACTGACGTCCAGGGCGTTTGCCGCGCAGCTGACGCAACTCATTCAGGCACGCTTGGGCCAGGGCAGAGACGGGTTCGCCCTGTTTTCTTGGTCGGCGTGAAGGGACGGGTGGCGGTTCTGGAATAGGTAATGATTCAGACTGACTTGCCCAAGGACGAAAATCGCCTTTCAGCGCTCGCTGGATCAGACCCATCAGATACGCCGCTGGCTTGCGGATACCGCCAGCTGCACATCGCACGCCCGCTTCGTTGAGCACTGCCTGCCGATCCGCTGGTTTAAGCTTGTTCAGCGCCACTGCGACGGTCTGACGTTCGCTTGGGCTCAGTTGCAGCTGGTCGGGCCAGTGCAGGTTATCCACTGCTGGGGTCGCGCGCGGTACAGTACAAGTACTTTCTTTTAATACAGTACAGGCGGCGTTCGGTTTCCGAACTGCGCCGGAAACATTGGCGTTCAGACCCGGTTCGGAATCCGAACGAGGTCCCACACGATCCCGAACGCTGCGATCGTCACTCAGTTCGGAATCGTGTAGTACTTCATCGGTCACCTGATCCAGTTTTTGCGGTGTCCAGTGTTCGCCCCAGCTCTCAAGTGGGGTAGGTAGTCGACCCTGATCGATATCCGTGTCTTGGCGAATTTCTTCCACAATGTGCTGCGCGACAATACGCACAGCCTTGGTCGCGTGACCAAGGGCGTGTCCGACCAGCTCTAGGTAATCTTGATCCAGCTCCAGGGCTTCGGCGGGGGTTAACGGTTCATCGTGTAGGACGTACAGAGAGCCTTGTAGGCGCCCGCTGAGCTGATCGCGGCCACGACTCACCAAGCTGAGCCAGCGGGTCAGCCTGAGCATCGTCAACACGCGAGCGATGGTTTCACGGGAGGCTGATACCCCATAGGGCACGCTCGACAGGTAAGGCTGAAAATCCTCATAGCGCGGTGTAACCATGCCCTGGCCTTGCAACATGAGTCGAAACACCTGCCAGGCGTTACGCTCCAAAGGCGTCAACCGATTATCCAGCAGCAGGCGACGCGGCACGACTTCATGTGATTGGCCACTGAATAGAAAGGCAACCTGTAGAGCCTGGTTGGAGGGTTGTTCAGTGGTAGGGTGTTTGGGCCAGCGCTCACTCAGCTGTTGGGTGCATTGCTGCAAAACGCGCTGCCAGCGACCAAAAGAGGTAGTGTTCATGTTCCATTGCTGTACTGATCGATCTGTTGCCAAACAATGGTCAGGCTGATCTTTTGCTCCTCCGCTAACATCATCATCGCGTCGAGTTGATCCTCGGCACCGTCCTGAGCGCGTAATTGGCACCAACGCTGCCAGACCGCATGTTCCTGCGCTTCACTCAAGTTCTGGGGGCGACCCTTACGGGTTTCTATCTTGAGCAGGCGTCGGCGCAGGGCCGTTTCCGAATGCGCCAAGCCGAAGCACTGATACATGATGGTACTGCTGGCACCAAGCTTGAGCGCTCGGTTGATCAAGCGCTCGTTCTGCTCGTCGCGTTCGGCTTGGTCGATCAACCGATGTAGCACCGGCGAATCAATCTTGACCTCAACCCAGGGCACGGTGGCATAGGCCAGGCGTGACAGTGTGGTAGGTGGCAAAGATTGCAGCAGGTAGATGTCCTCTTCACCCAGTCCGAGTGCCTTGCATCGTTGCAGGTTGCCCAGGCGCACCTCATGAAGGACCTGGGTCAGCATGGCCTGGTTGAGTACATTGAAGGACAGGTTCATGGCAGCTCCCTTGGTGAGTCGTCTTCAGGGGTGAGCGTTAAGTCGATCAGGCGCCGGGCTAAGCGAATGAGGCGATACAGTTTTATTAGTAGACCGTCGGGCAATCGCTCCAGTCCCACGTCCAAGGCGGGACGATCTGGCAGCGGGAGTTGATAGACACCCAATAGCAGTTGTCCGAACAGGGCAGAGGGTAATTGTTTACGATCGTCCCAGTTCACTTCGTCTTGAGCGCGCATTAGGGCAAGGAGCATCAGGTGAACGCCGGTTGCACGAGGCGCTGCAAGATCCAGTTGCTCCATGTTGAGGGCGAAGCCCAAACCATACTTCTGATCGATGATGCTCTCGGGATGTCCGGCATAGGTCGCCATTTCCCGGGCCAATTCAGCAATGGCAAATCGCAGGGGCTCGGGGGTATCCAGTGTTGGGGCGATGAACCATATATCGTCGAACGTGCAGGTTTCGACGGTTGGTGCTGGTTCGGGGGCAGTGTCGCGATCAATCTGTTCGCGAATCTGTTGGATACGTGACGGAGAGTTGACTGCTGATGCGACATTTGTTTCGGGCAGCGTGAGCAGCTCCTCTCGCGCTGTGTCGGTCTGGGTTCTGGTCACAGTTGTTTTGGGTGAGAGAGGGCCCGCCGCGGTTTCATCAATACTAGACGGATGACTGTTCTCTGATGGTGTGACGACAACGCCAGGCGTCCGGATGACCCGTTGTGTATCGCTCAGCTCCAGGGACAAAATGCGGTAGGACTGTCCGAGTAAGCGGCTCATGCGTTCGAGCAGTTCATCCTGGACTCGCTCAAGATCAAAGGACTCGGGGTCGGCATCAAATTGGCCCAAGGTGTCGAGCCAAAACTCGGGGAACGCAATGGCGTCGGTTGGATAACGATTCCAGGTTTGTTCAGCCTGGCTACGCAGAGAGATCAGGCGCTCAATTTTGGGTTTACCCAATCCGGCATACAAGGTTTGTGGGATTGCGGGCAGCAGGTATTCGAGGGTGTCAAGCATCCGGCTGATGTGCGACTGTGAAATGGGGTAGCCCCCAGCGGCAAGACGTCGTGCCAGCTCGCGTTGCGAGAGTGTTTCTCCATCTGATTCGAGCATGATCTTGAGTTTGGCTACCGCCAGAGCACGTTCGATGAAGGTGAGTTGGCCGTGCAGATCGCTTTCGGCCAGATGGCCGAGCAGGGTGGTGATTTCATTGCTCCAGGGCCGGAACAGGCAATGAATGCGAAAGAAGCGCTCGTCGCGGGTTTCCTGCCACAGCTCGCCGAGAATCGCCAACCGCGTATTACCGCCGTTGCGGATGATGAAATAGTTTTCACCCGGGCGGCGGGTAATCGGAGGTGGTTGATCCAGCCCGCGCTCACGGATCGAGGCTTTTATATCGTCATAAAGTGGATTGCGGATGAAGCGTGGGTTGTGCTCGTAGGGCCGCAACTGCTCCAGCGTGACCAGCATTGGGGTGTCGATGATTGGATCGGATAGTCGCTCCAGTTCTGGACCCCGAGGAAAATGGTCCTGGTGCAATTTGTCGGTGATCTCCTCCTGACTGAGCTTCTTCATTTGAACCGCCTCAGTTAACGCCGGTTACGCAAATGGTCACCGACCTCGAACTTAACGATCTCGGCTGTTCCCGAACCTTCGAAATACCGAGACAGTTCCGCGAGAAACCAACCCATGGCTGAGCGCCCACGCTGCAGGCGAAAGACCACAGTGCAGTACTCTTCACTAGGTGGATGATCTTGCCGAATGGATGGTTGAACGATGATGGGAAACTGATCCAACATCAAAAGACTCCTCGCCAAACGCTGTTGGCCTCAAAGTTGAACAAACAAAATGATTTGGCGCGAAATATCGTCTTCGGAATTCGCCTTATCGAACCTCTGCGTATCTACTCACCTCAGAAATCGCTTCACGCCATTCCGGAAACAACTCGATGGCCAGCGCTTGCATGGTTTCCATTGCTGAGTGCGAGCGTCGTTCACGTGACTGGCGAGTCTCGATTCGGTGGGCCGGTAGACCAAGGGAGGCTGCATTGAGATAAGCCACTCGGTCTGGAACTACGGTGTCTAGAACTGAGATGTTGGGAGCCCCATCGAAGGCCTCGTGCAGGCCACGGATGATCATTCGCGTGTCTACTCGGATGCCATTTACCTGGTTCAGTAGCAGCTGCAACGGTGGCAGCGTAATACCCAGGTGACGAAATGGTTCGAGTTCACTGAACAGCCTTAAAGTGCCGCGGCGTAGTTCGCGGGCGGCTAGCATTTCCGGTGTGATGGGGGAGAGGGCGATATCGCAGGCGAGGATGGCCATCTCCAGCAGCACGCTACGTGCGCCTTGGGTGTCGATTAAAAGCAGGTCGTAACGGGGGCGGAAATCGTCGAGCAAATTGCGCAGACGTAATCGCCCGTCGGGGGCGTGCAGCAGTAATGTACTCAACTGGCCTTGAGCGTCGTTGGAGATGATTAGGTCGAGCCCTGCAATCACGGTCCTGGAAATAATCTGTGCAGGCGTTGTTAAGTTGAGTGCAATGAGCTCGTACGCGCCAGCAACAGCTTTCTGGCTCAAGGCGTAATAGGTGGAGAGGGTGGGTTGGCTATCCAGATCGAGCAGTAGGACGCGTAGACCTGCATCCGCCAGCAGACCGCCGAGATTGGCGGCTACAGTAGTTTTGCCGACCCCACCTTTGGTGGAAAGCACCGCGACCACACGCATGGCGTCAGCCCTGCTGGCGCAGGCGTTCAATGACCCATCGCTCGATTTCCAGCGAGTCCCAGCCAACTGCGCGCAGCCCAATGCGTTTGGCTTGAGGGAATTTACCTTCCCTCATCAAGTTGTAGATGTGCGCGCGCTTGAATCCGGTTTTTCGCTCCACCTCGTCACGCCGCATAATGTGGCGTTCTACCTGTGGTTGAAGTGTTTCATCTATAAGTGAGGGTTGGCTGGACATACTGGTCACTCCTGTCGGCGAATGGCTCCCAGTGGGAAGTGACCTGAATTGAATAGCAGAAATGTGGGAGAGTCATTGCACTGCAATAGGCGGCGTTGCAGTGCAATGACAACTCAACCTCCTAGAAGACTACGTCTACCAGCAGCAAACTTTTCATCAAGAGATCGTTTGCTCAATCCTGGCACTCCTTCATAGTGCGATGTGATCGAGTCAACTATCGAGGCTTGAGTCTTGAATACTGAGTTAGGTTTTCCCGCGGGAGACGAACCAAGCAGGGTTTCAAGTAGAGCACCGATGATACACTTATAACTAGCTTCGCTTCTGTCACTAAGCTCGCCGCGTGCTTCGTAGAGCAAGTGTAAGCGCTCTCTTTCTAATCCTATAGCTTTGAGCTCCTCTAGTAAAGTTTGATGTGCAGTCTCTTTCGCTTCGAGCTGGATTTCCAAAGCATCTCGGTGCGCTTGTAATGTTAGGTAAGTTTCAATGCTGATATTTTCCAGCTCGGTGATATTTTCCCCAAATAGGAATGCAGGGCGTTGCTCTGGATAATTATGAATCATCCATGATTTTAGGTCTGAATGCCTGACTGTTAGAAATCTGTGGTCGATGGGCGTTCCGGGTTGAACGGTTATCCCGAAATTGCCATAAGGAATTTCAAAACTCCGCACGGCATCAATAATTTTTTCGGTGTTGATATGTAGGCAGGGCCACTGGGGGAATTTTTTATCGAGTAAGTATGGGGTTTCCCATGCGATCTCGAGTATCCGAGCCTCATGATCCATGAGGCCGCACCACCTTATTGCTGCATCAATAGGCCGGTAAAACGTGCTCTCCAGTGGAATACAACTGTTGGCTGTGTACATGCTAGCCACCTCACTCCAAGAGGGAAGATCCGCTAGGTACGTTTTAGAGGCTGTACAAGCCTTAGCTTCCTTGCGGTGACTGTCTCTTCTTAAGACTTCTAAAGCAAAACGTCACCCTTGTTGTGGTTCGGGTGCGCGCGTCGTGTGTGGTACCTTCCTGTTTACTATCTTGTTGCGTACATGCCTGATGCTATCGTCGCCCTACTGGGTGAGACTCGCTTGAAATGGTCGGTTTCTGCTTGATAGTAGGTTTTCACTCCCGACACCGTTAGAGCAGAGGCTTTGGGTTCTTCCGATTAGCGACTTTAATGTGGGATGCAGTGGAAGTTAAAAGCCCATATCATTAGTCTGTACCACTATGAGTTGATAGTTTCGTGTGCCCTGGGATGGTAGCTGCGTGGCTGGTTGTCGTGCGACATAGCAGCGCATACATTATCATGTGTTTGGCTTCTCGTAACAGTCATGAAGCAGAATGCTCTCATGCGCCAAACTGATAAATAAAAATGGAGTTAAGATATTGCATATTTTCGTGTTGCGTCCTCGTTAGGATAGAAGCGTCATAACTAATTTATCGATAGTTATACTGATAAGGTCTATCCGCCTCTACATGTTCAGCGCGACGAACAAAACTTCCAGATGTCGCGATGCAGGTCAGGGACGACGATCACGACCTATTGTGGGTGGGCCTTGCATGTTCAGTTGAACCGGTCTGGCGCCGCTTCAGGGATGGCGCAGAGGCACACGTAGCGCATTAAGTACCAGCGAGAAAGCGGGCGAAGGGTGGCTTCGGCTAGGGTAGTACAGGTAGTAGCCAGGGAAAGGCGAGCACCAGTCTTCCAGCACGCGCACCAATCGCCCTTCCTCAAGGTGGGGCGCAAACTCTTCTTCAGGCAGGTAGGCAATACCCAACCCCGCTACCGCCGCGTCTACCATGCTGGGCGAGGTGTTAAAGATAAGCTGCCCATCCACCCGCACCTTTAATGCTTGGCCTCGACGCTCAAAGTCCCAAGTATAGAGCCCGCCCGCCGTCTGCATGCGCATGTTGATGCAATTGTGCTTGAGTAGGTCGCGCGGAATCTTGGGGGGCGGATGCTTCTCGAAGTAGGTGGGCGAAGCCGCGATCGCCATGCGCAACTGTGGCCCGATCGGAGCCGCTATCATGTCCTTGTCGATCGTGTCGCCCATTCGCACGCCGGCATCGAAGCGGTCGGCCACGATGTCCCGGAATCCATAGTTGATGTCGTACTCGATCTTGATGTCAGGGTATTTCAGCAGCAAGGGCGTGAGCTTGGGCAGCAGCGTCGTCCGAAGGATGTGCTCGCCGCAGGTGATCCTCACAGTGCCTGCAGGCTTATCCCGCATATCCGTCAGCTCATACAGCTGCGCGTTGATTTCGTCGAAGCGACGGCCGATGGCATTGAGCAAGCGCTCGCCAGCGGCCGTGGGCGACACGCTACGTGTCGTGCGCAACCGTATCTCCAGCCGTGCCTCCAGGCCGCTGATGGCCTGGCTGAGGGCTGATTGGGTAACGCCCAGCAGCGAGGCGGCGCGCGTGAAGCTGCCTTCCCGTGCCACCGTTACGAAATACAGCAGATCGTTGAGGTTTCGTTTGATCATGACTGAAATTTTTACATGGCGTATTAATTAGCACAACTAATATACCTTAGCAGAGTGTATTAGCTAGTCAGGCAGATCAACAAGCCCCAACATTCCAGGCATGAGTAATTGGAGCCGATGCCCCTAAGTTGGCAATGACACTAAGCCCAGCCGGTCTCGTGGTTCAAACGATGAACGCAGAGAGATGAAGAATGGCCAATACTGACCGCAAACGCATTCATGGACATGACACCGGATTACGCCGCCGCGCGCGCGTGATCCTTGGCGCTGTCGCGCTGGCGGCGGCCTCGCTGCTGCCAGCCTTGCCGGCGTTCGCGCATCACGGATGGCCCGGCTTCGACACCGACCGCCTCATCTACGTCGCCGGGGCGGTCTCCTCGGAGGGTGTGTGGGGTAATCCGCACTCACTCTTCGATATAACCCTGGACAGCAACCTGCCTGCCCGCACTCCTACGCTCACTATTCCAACGGAGTTGCAGGATCCTGAGGACAGTACTCGGGTGAATGCGGCTCTGTCGTATAAAGGTCCCCACAAAACGCTGGAGATAATCATCGCGCCACCGGCCTGGTCGGGCAGATGGGGCCTGGACCGCCCGCTGAAGATCGGGGAGCGTTTCCAGGCGGTCGGCTATATCAATCGGACAGACAACAGTCTGTTTCGGCCGGTCGTGTTCTGGTACGGGCATGACGCAGTACCTGTGAACCAGGTGCTAGGTAACACATTGCCGGTACGAGCGCCGATGGCGAAATAAGGCTTGCGCGACAGGTGCGAACGTCAACGCGAACACTAGATCAGGACCCGCAGTGCAAGACGCCGGAGTTTGGGTGGTGTCAACGGTATTCGGGATCGCCGCCGCGGCGGATGCGGATGTATTTCGCCACCTGCGCCATCGCCGCCAACGGAATTGAATGAACGATGTCTGAGTTGCTAAACTTTTTGCTGAAGCTTTTGCAGGGCTCTGCGCTCGGAGAAGCGGTGCGGAATTCTGAATTCCTCTATCCTATGCTTGAAGCTAGCCACATCCTTGGCATCGCTCTCCTTGTGGGTCCCGCTTTCACCTTCGATCTCCGTTTGCTAGGAGTAGGGCGCCGCGTAGTCTCTGTAACCACAGCCGCGCGTTCTCTGCTGCCCGTCTCCCACATTGGCTTTGCTATCGCATTTATCACGGGCATCGTATTGCTCAGCGCGCAGGCAACCGTGGTCGCAGGTACCGGCGCTGCGCCGTGGAAGTTTGGCCTGTTGATCCTCGCTTGCTTCAACGTACTGGTCTTCCACCGTGGTATCTACCGCCGCGTCAGTGAGTGGACGGATAGCGCCAAGACCCCCGTCGCCGCACGCGTTGGGGCAGGCGTGTCACTGATCGCATGGACAGGCGTAATCTTCGCCGGTCGGCTCCTCGCCTACACCTGATCTTTGACGTGTAGGAATGAGCCCTCCCAATCCCATCCCACTTAAAAGTTATCGAGTATGAGCGCGCAGGACGTCACGGCATGATTGCGGCGGCTTTGAAATCGTAGGGCTGTACCAGAAAGCCCTAACCGGGATACTCACGACAGAGAGGGGCGGAGCAGATATCTCTCACGTAAGCAAGTTCGTCAGCGCGAGTCTGGATGGACTTGGTGCATTAGGCGAAGCGACACACAGTGAAAACGAGACCATAGAGCTGAACTCTTTGGCCGTGGTGACTAAGCGATGCTTGACAAAGCGTACGCGTCGAGACGCCAGCGACGCTCCTCACGCGATCACCGCGGGCCCCGGCGAAGCCGTGCTCACTGAGCTAGCCGATCATCGTTGCGATTATGTCATTGCGCTTTCTCCGCGTGAGAGTGCACGGACAATCTTGAGCCTCTGGATGAGGTGGGTAAAATTGCGAGTTTGCGTTTTCCACAGGACTGATAAGCAGACTGGCTTGTCCAATCTGGCAAGTTCGCGGGTAGCGCCTTTAAAATAATCAAATGAGGTGAGAACGGTGTCTAACGAGAATGTTGAGATAGTAGAGCAGTTTTTCGAACGATCGGGTCGCTCTCTCCAGGAAGGACTGGATGCATTCGACGAGTTCTTCACCGCCGAGACGGTTTGGGAAAATGTAGGTGTCTCTCTTTCGACTGGTCCGGAGGAGGCCAAGAAAATCGTCGAGAATTTCCCCTTCCGCTACGAGACGATGACCGTAGACATGAAATTCATTGTCGCAAAGGGTCCAATCGTTTTTACCGAACGGGTGGACTATTTTCATTCGGCAGCGGGTGAAACGGTAATGACCGTACGTGTCTGCGGTATTTTCGAGATCGAAAGCGGTCGCATTCTGCGATGGCGCGATTATTTCCCTACCGCTTGAGTACGGCTATGTATCGCGCGATCCCGCCCCTGGTAAGCGGTCCACTTGTTGTGGCCGCGGGGCCGAGATCCCGAGGCTCTGCGGCGGAGCACCTGGAGACGGTTGCGGCTATGCTCGTGACCTGTCGATCCAAGTATACCGAACCGTAGCGCAAGCGCCGATCAACGTGAAGGACCGTGAGATTGCCGCGCTCTTTGATTGTTGGAACAGCGCGTTGCAGACCGATAACGCGCAATCGGTTGTCGACCTCTATGCGCCGGCTGCCGCTCAAGCCGGTAGGCCAGATCAACTACCGAGAAATCCCTCAACTGGGCAGCAACGTGGCAATGGACAGCGGCGTCTACACCCTTACCCTGACTGAGGCGACCGGCAAGGCTCGCCAGGTGCAGGCGCGCTTCACCTTCGTTTACGAACAGGTCGGCGGTCTGTGGAAGATTCTCAACCATCACTCTTCCGCGATGCCGGAAGCGCAGGTGCAGCACGCCGTAAAATGACCGTTATTCCAGCGTCCATACCCTGGAGGGTTGGGCGCATTCGCGATAGGTGATGCAAAGCACAGCGGATCTCGATACGAGCGTTAGTCCACCCACCGCAGCTATGGATTTTATAGTCGTGACGGCGTCTTCTCTACGAGATATCGGGCCCAGATAAAACCGTCATTGATGGATTGCGTACTGATATGGCGTAGGGTCTGACCGGATCCTGGTCGTTCGTCCTCCTTGCCATGGTATTCAAATATGCTTGGTATCCCGCTAAGACCATCAATGCCGGGATAAATCAAAAGACTGATTTCATCAATCAGGCCGGATTTCAAAAAGGTGCCATTAATCACGCCTCCGCCTTCGAGTAGCAGCATTTTTAACCCAAACTGGAGGCCTAGCATCGCTATCGCGTGCTCAAGGTTCTCACAACGAGGACCTGCGAAAAGATATGAAACACCCGCGTTTCGCAGTTCCTGCAGATACACATCTGATACCGAGTCGCAGAGAATAGTTATTACACGGTGTCCGTTATCAATGGTGTTCGTTTGGTAGTGCAACTTTCCAGAGGGGTCAATCACGACCGCAACCGGCTCCCCTGGATGGTGGGCTATGTAGTGGTCGCGCAGATCATTGTTCTCTCGCGGCGTCAGCGGTGTGCGTGAGGAAATACCATCGAACGCTTCCATTGTATTTCGGCCGATGATGAAGCCGTCGCCGCCTAGATGGTCGGCGATTGTCTCATAGTGGTCGTTGATGGTTTGCTCGCTGTTCCCATTGGGCAATGGTGTCCATCGGGAGGAAACAAGGCGACCGTCCACGGAACTGATCATGTGGCAAATGATTCGAGGGGGCATGAAATCGTAAATCCTCACTATGAGTGGGTGCGCGAACGGTGCTGTTTATCAGCGCTACCGTATCGAAGATTTTATTTTTACAGTGTGGCTGACTGAAGGCTAGCTGGGTGGAACGCATAGAGCTATGAGCAGGATTGATGGGTTTGCGTCAGGCGCACCCGGTAAGGATTTGGGAGGTACGCATCGGCGTAGTCTTTTGGCCGGGGACTGCAATTAATTGATCCAGCAGGTTCCCTGTCTATTTGGCATCGGTTCGACCCAAGAAAATCAAAACTAATTGTCCAATATGGCTCATGGTTGTATGCAATCTCAGGCCATGCGCCAATAAAATTATCGTTTTACATTAGCTTCCAATACCAAGGCTTCGCGCAGACCTTGTCTCTACGCGGTGTGCATCATCGGGGAGTGATTGCACTGCGATCAAATAGGTTAGTAAGCCTGTACACAAGCATGCCGTGTACATCAAAACTTCGCGTGACCTTTGAGTTTTACGAGCACACCTCCGACTCCATTTGAGAAGCTAGTTGCTTTCTTGCGAGCCAATATGAAGTTAGTAGTGAACTGACGCTTTTCATGGATGCTAGATAAAGGAGAACCGATATGCTCCGTGCTTTTTTAACTGCCAGTACACTGGCTCTTACATTTACAGCAGGAACTGCCTTGGCTCGGGAACAGATTTCCATCAGCTCAGAATGGGGCAATGTGACGGCCACGCTGGACGACAACGAGGCTACGCGAGCGCTTTTAAAGCATCTGCCAGTTACGATAGAGATGAGTGACCACCTGCGACAAGAGAAGACGGGTGATCTTCCTACTGGCCTGCCGCAGTCTTCTCGCCAGCAGGACTTCTCTGTAGGCACCTTGGGGCTTTGGGGGCCAGACCACTTTGTCATCTACTACCGTAGCGGTCGCGTCCCCCAGCCTGGAATCGTGATACTTGGAAAGGTCGAGGGTGATGTGTCGATCTTCGACAGGCCTGGCCCGATTAAGGTGCTGATAGAGCGAGCTAAATAAGGCGTTAGGTGTTTGTCGGTGCGAAACTGAGATTTTGGAAAGGACGGGATTTGTTGGGGCGTTTGGTCCTTGCTAGCTGCATTGCCGGCTGCCGCCCATTGCGGATGGAGATACCTGGCCCACGGCCAACCTAACCCATCGCGCACTGCCTGCAGGAGGCGACCAGACAACCGGCCGTGCCTCACCCTGCAGTGTGAAGGCGTCAAGCCGTGTACGCGCCCAGTGAGTCTAAAGGGACATGCAGCGCAGGGGTGGCGGCAAATGCTTCAAGCAGATAGTCCACTACAACGCGCACTCGCGGTGCGATCAACGCACGATGCGGATACTGGATCACCATCTCATAAACGCCTGGATGGTGCTGGTGGTGCATCACGACCTTCAGACTTCCCGACAGCAGGTGTTCCCAGGCGAGATGAACCGCTACCTGCGCGACGCCGACGCCTTTGAGCGCGGCCTCTACCAAAGCTTCCGGTGACGACAGTGTAAGGATGGCCGTATCCGTGGGGTCCAGCGTTGTAATACTGCCGTCTGCGGCAACGAAGCTCCAGGCATCGACACTTCCCCCCAAGAAGCGTCGCGCGATCAACTTGTGCTGGCGAAGGTCTGCCGTAGTTCGCGGAACGCCCCGGTGCTCAAGGTAGCCGACGGACGCAACGAGTACTGTGTTGAGGCGACACACTGGGCGCGAAATCAGGGCGGAATCGCGGATGTGTCCACCACGTACTGCCAAGTCGTATCCGTCACGGACCAGGTCAACCACCCGGTCGTCGAAGTCCAGCGCAATTGACAGGCTCGGCTGGCGCGACAGGAGCTCAGGGATTACGGGCATGAGCTGCCCTTGACCTATCGCCACGCTCGTCGAGATCCGAACACGCCCGTGTGGCTCTTCGCGTCCAGCTGCGATCGTATCGACGGCCGCATCCAGCGCATCCAGTGCGATCCGCGCTTGTCTTAGGAATGTCGCGCCTTCATCAGTGAGCTTGAGCGTACGTGTCGTACGATTGAGCAAGCGCACCCCCAGCGACTTCTCAAGCGTCGCGACGTTCTTGCTTATTGCTGCCGAGGTCACGCCCATCAAGCGTCCTGCGGCCGCAAAGCTGCCAGTGTCGGACGCTTGAACGAAGGACAGTATGGCGCGTACTCGATGTGATGGATCCATGCTGCCCTCAAGAAGTTTTGCCGAATGTGCAGGGCAATTATCAACATTAAGTTGATGGCTCATCAACTCATTCAATACTTCCGGTTGAATAAAATGGAACGCATGATGGAACCCTAACTCGCTATCGGGAAAAAACCCATGTCCATTTCCATCGTTTATGACAGCGGCTACGGCCATACCAAGAAGCAAGCAGAGGCTACCGCCGAGGGCGCGCGCAGCATTGCCGGAGTAGAGGTTCGACTTGTAGCCGTGGCTGATGGCCCGGTCGACTGGGAGGCGCTGGCCGCCAGCGAGGCTATCATCTTTGGCTCGCCCACCTACAACGGCACAATTAGCGCGCGTTTCAAGCAATTCATGGAGGACTCCACCAGGACCGCGTGGTTCCCGCAAGCGTGGCGCAACAAGATCGCTGCTGGTTTTACCAACTCCGGGTCCATGCACGGCGATAAACTCAACTCGCTTGTCACCTTAACCCTGTTCGCTGCGCAGCATGGCATGGTCTGGGTGGGGCTGGACCTGTTCCCTGGCAAAGCTGATGAGGAACTCAACCGCGTCGGCGGCTGGCTCGGTGCCATGGCCTACTCGAAAGACGAATCGCCGGAACTTTCACCCAATAAGGCTGACCTGGACACGGCGCGGCACCTTGGCAAACGCGTCGCCGAGTTGACCCAGCAATTTGTTGCAGGGCGTGCCTGATAAAGGGAGGACTGCCACATGAAAACCTTAGGATACGCCGCCCGATCGGCAACGGACTCCCTTGCCCAAATTCGGTTCGACCGGCGTGAGCCGCGTCCCGATGATATTGTTCTGGACGTTCTTTACTGCGGCGTCTGTCATACCGACCTGCATATCGCACGTAACCACGGCGGATATACCCGCTATCCGGTCGTACCCGGCCACGAAGTTATCGGCAAGGTCACTCAGGTCGGCAGTGGTGTCACGCGGTTCAAGGTCGGGGACACTGTCGGCGTTGGCTGCATGGTCGACTCCTGCCAACACTGCAATCCCTGCCAACAGGGCTTCGAACAGCACTGCGTAGAGGGTGCCACCTTCACCTACAACGGTACTGATCGTTACGATCAGCATACGACCCTCGGCGGTTACTCGAAGCAAATGGTGGTGTCAGAAAAATTCATCTTGCGCATCCCTGATGCACTCGACCCGGCTGGGGCGGCACCGCTGCTATGTGCCGGCATCACTACCTGGGAGCCGCTGAAGCAATGGCAGGCGGGTCCGGGTAAACATGTCGCCGTGGTCGGTCTTGGCGGGCTCGGCCATATGGCGTTGAAGCTAGCCAAGGCACTCGGTGCGCAGGTTACGCTCTTCACACGTTCGCCTGATAAGGAGGAGGACGCGCGCCGCCTCGGTGCCGACCATGTAGTGCTGTCTACTGATGAGAGTCAGATGGCCTCAGTGACAGGTATCTTCGATCTTATCGTCGACACTGTGCCCTACGAGCACGACGTAAATCCGTACCTGCCGACGTTGGCCCTCAACGGTACGCTGGTGCTGGTCGGATACATGGGGCCGCTGAACGAGCCTGTCTCGGCAGGTGCACTGGTATTCGGGCGAAAGGCTATTGCCGGCTCCTTCATCGGCGGCGTTGCGGCGACCCAGCAGATGCTGGATTTCTGTGGCGAGCACGGTATCGTCTCGGATGTTGAGGTGATCGGTATTCAACAGATCAACGAGGCCTACGACCGCCTGCTCAAAAGCGACGTCAAATACCGCTTCGTCATCGATCTGGCGTCCCTGCAGGACGACAGCGAAAGCGTTTGAGCACGCGCGGCACAGTGCTGTACACGCAGATAGCCTGCAGCGCTTAACTTCCCCGGCACTCCAATGAGTGCCGGAGTATTGAACGAAACCCGTTCGAGAATCTTCAATGACTAACGGAGAACACCATGTCCAAGGTTGAAAACATCGCGCTTGCTCGCCAGCTTTACGAGTCCGGCGCCTCACCGGAGGTCACTGCTAAGGTTATGGCAGCGGATATCGTCTGGGACATCACTCCGGGCTTTCCACAGGGTGGCCTCTATCACGGCTACGACAGCACGGTGAAAGACTTCTTCGGTCAATTCGTGCCGCTGTTCGCTTCCTGGGGGAGCGAGGCGCAGGAGTACTACGCTGATGATGAAAACCACGTGTTCGTAGTCGGCCTGTACCACGGTGTTACTAAGGACGGGAAGAAGGTGGACGTCCGATTTATGCATCTGTGGACAGTACGTGACGGACAGCTCGCCGCGCTAAAACAGACCGCCGACAGCTATGTCGTCCAGCACGCACTGGGTAACTGAACGGGTGTGCTATTGCACCGCCTCGTTCTAGCCTGAATTCGACGCAGGACGGACTTCGCCAGTCCTGCGTTAATCTCCTAACCCGCCGTATGGCGCGTCGCGACTGCATGTTAAATAATGGCTAATCAGCCGTCCGGTTACCTCTTGCGCAATATATACACTCGCCACATGGCGTAGAGCGGGATGAAGTCCAGGGATTGCTGAACACGAAAACCGGCTTGTTCAAACTCTGCCTCAACAGTAGCAGGCGGTAGCACGAACCGATTTTGATAAACTTCCTGCTCTCCTTTGTTGCGACGCCGCACTTCGGTACGCTTGCGTTTCCAAGCCTTGAAATTGCCGTCCACCCACAGCGAGAGAATTACGCTATCGCGTGTCACACGCTGAAATTCACGCAGTATCGCCAGCCTGTGCTCGGACTCGCCGATGTGGTGCATCAAGCGCATGCAGAATATGTTGTCGACCGCGTTGTCCGGCAAATCGATATCAAAGGCAGACGTCTTCAATGGGCGTACGCGTTTCACTACATCAGCCGGTTGAGCGACAGTTGCTACCTTCAACATCGACTCTGAGTTGTCGGCGCCGATGATTACACGGCTTTGCTTCTGCGCCAGTAACGGCCAGAATCGTCCGGCCCCACACGGCAAGTCCAACACCAGGCCAGGCTCGCCGGCTAAGGCCAGCGCATTACGCGCCAATTGCTCGTCGCGTTTGTGGGACAGGCGGCGAGCCAAGCTGCCCTGATGCTTGAGTAAATATTTCTGCGCATGCTCATCGTCATATTTTTCGGAAAATTCAAGCTTGGTTGGAGTAGGCATCAACGGATCTCCATTTAGTGTGTGAAGTAATGCCGCGGGACATGAACAGTAAAATCTCAATCCTGATTTGGCGCAGTCACTGCTATTGGGCGGAGTGTGGGCTTAGCTGAGTGTCTGTAGGGCGTTCATGGTCTGTCCGCGATCAGGAATGATCGTGACGCCTATTGTCGATAAGCCAGATGGGAATGCTCAAAAGTAGCGTGATCTTACAGCGGGGGTGACGGGGAGCCAGCTGCATGGATCGCATACAACCATGAGCTGAATTGATAGGTGGGCGTCAATGACATCACGGTGTCACCGGTGAGATTGGGGCTGGTAATGACGACTGGCAGTACCAGTGGTTCTGGCCAGATCAAACGGTACAGGCCTATGAAACGGTATAGGCCGTTGAAACAACGCTACGTTTGCTTTCGAAGGTTTCTTACCTGAGCACGATCAACGCAATGCTGCTTCGGATTACCGCGGTATTGATGGCGTGCTACGGGGTATGGAGTTTCTCGATACTGGGGGTATGGACGAAGTTAACGTTTAGTTAAAATCTAGACTTCTGGGATTTCACGGTCGTTGTTGTCTCCTTTTGGGTACTGGGTTGCCATGTTCTGCTTGGCGGTGATAATTGCTCATTACGTGATGGTGGTCGCGCGAGTGATCGTTTTGTCGCCTACCGTTAACGAGTAAAGCGGCTGTGCCGGACGCCAAAGAGCCGCGCATGGAACGCTAAACTCAGCAGCTTTAGGTAAAAATATCCCATGGCAACGCACGAGCGAGCATCCTCCTCGTTCTCTTCTCTTCACCGATACTGTAGGCGGCGGTCAATACGAGTCAGGTCGGTGTCCAGGATGTATCCCGCAATGCATTGGATCAAAGTGGAGCAACAATAAAGTGGAGCAACAATGAAGATACGCATTGATGTCGCAGGCGGCCCGGTTACGGCAACTCTCGACAACAACCAGTCCTCCCAGGACTTCGTTAAACAGCTTCCGATGACGCTGACACTGGAAGACTACGCATCGACGGAGAAGATTAGTGACCTGCCCGCGCCATTAAATATTCAAGGCGCGCCGGCTGGTTTCACACCTTCACCGGGTGACATTACCTTCTACGCGCCTTGGGGAAATCTTGCCATTTTTCACAAAGGCTTCAAGTACTCGAGTGGCCTTATTCAGCTCGGTAGGATTGACTCTGGCCTTGAACTCCTCGCACGCCCAGGCCCGATTAAAGTGACGATCAAACTTGTGAGTGAGTAGCTTCAGAAGATGCCGGAATTGCACCGGCCAAAGCTGAGCGACCGTGGCTTGGACGCTCAGCAGTGTTCGTTATCTTGTCGGTTGCAACCCGGCTATCTAAAACCCATCAATGATTGATTGATCCAGATGCAAATGGCCTGGAAATTAGATTTTCGGGTGTCGGTTATTTGCATGCTTGCGTACGTATTGTTCAATTTGGCTCATCTATGCATTCGTTGTTTTACCCTGTTTATTCGCCTGAGGCTGTCATAGATTTGTCTCAAGCACGTCTGTTGGGCGGCACGAATTAAAGAGACAGGAGTTGGACATGACTGTGAAAGCCTATGGTGCTTACGCTGGCGACAAACCGTTGGAACCGCTGAATATCGACCGTCGCACAACGCAAGCGCACGATGTTCAGATTGATATTGCCTATTGCGGCGTTTGTCACTCTGACCTGCACCAAGTGCGTGGTGAGTGGGCCGGAACGCAGTTCCCTTGTGTTCCAGGCCACGAGATCGTCGGCCGAGTCGCCGCGGTAGGTAGCCATGTTTCCGACTTTCGTCCGGGTGATCTCGTCGGTATCGGCTGCATTGTCGACAGCTGCAAGCATTGTGAGGAATGCGATGTGGGCCTGGAGAACTATTGCGATGGTATGACCGGGACCTACAATTTCCCGACGGCAGACGCACCTGGCTACACATTGGGCGGTTACTCGCAGCAGATTGTGGTGCATGAGCGCTATGTGCTGCGCATTCGGCATCCAGAAGAGCAACTTGCCGCCGTAGCCCCACTCCTGTGCGCAGGTATTACTACCTATTCGCCCCTTCGGCATTGGGGGGCAGGGCCTGGCAAAAAGGTTGGGATCGTCGGTATCGGTGGGCTTGGTCACATGGGGATCAAGCTCGCACATGCGATGGGTGCGCACGTGGTTGCTTTCACGACGTCTGAATCCAAGCGTGAGGCTGCCAGGTTGCTCGGTGCGGACGAGACGGTGGTCTCGCATAACGCCGAAGAGATGAAGGCCCACGCGAAAAGCTTCGACCTGATCATCAATACCGTGGCCGCTGCACATGATCTTGACATGTTCGTCACCTTGCTCAAGCGGGATGGAACGATGGCTCTGGTCGGCGCGCCTTCTTCACCGCACGCTTCGCCGAACGTAATGAACTTGATCACCAAGCGTCGTTCGATTGCCGGCTCCATGATCGGTGGCATTCCTGAAACACAGCAGATGCTGGATTTTTGCGCGGAGCACGGCATCGTGTCGGATATTGAGTTGATCGGCGCAGATCAGATCAATGAGTCTTACGAGCGCATGCTCAAAGGTGACGTGAAGTACCGATTCGTGATCGATAACTCGACGTTGAACTGATGAAATTCTTCGGTTAATGCCCCGCTAATTTACAGCCCGTTTCGATAGCAAATTCGTCCAGGTTCAACGCTGTTGAACCTGTACTTTCGCGTTTTTGCGTCTTGAACTTTTCGAGTACACATTATGACAGACTCCTCTTTGTTACCTGTTTCCTCCGGACGCCAGATGAGGAGCGCTATAGGTTCTATGGCGATGTGCGTGGCGATGTTGATATCCGCTGAATTCATGCCAGTCAGTCTGCTGACGCCGATTGCAGACGACTTGCATGCAACTCAGGGCATGGCGGGGCAGGCCATTTCGATCTCGGGATTCTTTGCTGTCTTGGCGAGTTTGTTCATTGCACCTATCGCCGGACGGTTTGATCGGCGTTATGTATTGATGAGCATGACCGTGTTGATGTTGCTGTCACTGATTCTGATAGCGATAGCGCCCAACTTCACGCTTCTGATGGCTGCGCGTGCGCTTCTCGGTTTGGCGATTGGCGGGTTCTGGTCACTTGCGACAGCCACGGTTATTCAGCTGGTTCCTGCTGATCACGTTGCCAAATCCCTTGGCACTATTTACATGGGCAATGCGTTGGCTACTGCATTCGCGGCGCCAGTGGGGGCTTATCTGGGAGGTCACTTCGGATGGCGACTGGTGTTCGCGGGATTGGTCCCGTTAGTGATAGCCAGCTTGTGTTGGCAGTTCAAGAGTCTGCCGTCAATGCCGCCCCAGGCAACCATCCCGGTGACTCGGCTGTTTGGGCTGTTGAAACGTAAACATGTTGCGTTCGGCATGCTTGGAGTCGGCTTGTCTTTCTCCGGCGCATTCGCGGCGTTCACCTACTTTCGTCCATTTCTGGAAGATGAGACGGGCGTGAGTTCAGACGGCCTGTCATTTTTGTTGCTCTGTTTGGGGCTTGCCGGTTTTGCAGGAACTTATGCGGTCAGCTCGATGCTGCAAAGGAATCTTCTTTACCGTCTTCTGCTTTGGTTGCCAATCGCACTGGCTGTTTTGACCTTGGGGCTTGTGGGTTTTGGGCATGTGTTTTGGGGCGTGGCCTGCATGCTGGTGGGTTGGGGGGCACTGAATGCGGCGCTCCCTGTGTGCTGGTCAACGTGGCTTGCGCAGGAGATTAGCGACGAGCCCGAAAGCGGAGGTGGTTTGATGGTCGCTTCGATTCAACTGGCGATAATGCTCGGTGGATCTTTCGGCGGCCACTTGCTCGACAGCATTAACGTCGCCGCACCGTTGATCGGAGGCGCGGCGTTGCTGGTTCTGTGTGCGTTGGTGATCGGTAACGGTAGTCGTCTTAAGCGCGTTGTTTAGTTTTGAGTGGCGCAGTAATCACCATGTTGATGTGCCATAGAAATACTTCGATATTTCGCATTACGCGTTTTTATTCATAGAGCCTAGAAGGCCACTGAATGATTGCCCCCACAGAGTGCATGGTACTTTCAAACGATGTATGGGCAGCCATCAAACGATGCCCCGTCAGTAGCCCTTATTAGAGCCAAGATGGCTGGAGAGTTATGGAGCTTCAGATTAACGACAAGACCTATCAGGTTGAAGCTGATAGCGACACTCCGCTCCTGTGGGTGATTCGTGACGAGCTCGGTCTGACGGGAACAAAGTACGGCTGTGGTCTCGCTCAATGTGGTGCTTGCTCGGTCTTGATCGACGGCGTTGTAGCACGGTCATGCGTCATCCCCATCGTCGGTGTATCCGGCCGTAAGATCACCACAATTGAGGCGATAGAGCAGGACGATGTAGGCCAACGTGTCGTGGCCTCCTGGGTCAAACACCAAGTGGCACAGTGCGGGTACTGCCAGTCAGGTCAAGTGATGGCAGCGACCGCTCTTATCAAGCAAACCCCGCATCCGACAGATCAACAAATTGAAGCCGCGATGGTCAATCTGTGCCGCTGTGGGACCTATAACGCGATCAGTGCCGCAGTCCACGAAGTAGCTGGCGAAGAAAGGAAGGCATGATGACAAAGCAGGCGGATAAGGCCTTGGTGGGCGATGTGTTTCCGTCGGGGGATGCCACCAATATCTCCCGGCGCGGTTTCTTGCTCGCTTCGGCAGGCACTGTGGCCGGCGCCTTCGTTCTTGGCTTCGGACTACCGATCGGTCAGGCACGTGCCGACGCTAGCGCGCAGGCTGCCCCCCCAGGAACACGAGTTCCAGCATTTCTCGAGATCCGTCCGGATAACACAATCCGCCTGCAGTGCCCTTTCATTGAGGGTGGGCAGGGCATCTTCACTGCAATGGCACAGATCGTGGGTGAGGAACTTGATGCTGATCCGCAGAGTTTTACCGTAGTGAACGCTCCTCCTGGCTCTGACTACACAGTCATGGATGGCGGTAAGCGATTCACGGGTGGTAGCCAGTCCGTAAGGTCAAGTTATCTTACGATGCGGCGTCTCGGAGCGCTTGCTCGTCAGATGCTGCTGCAAGCTGGCGCAAGCCGCCTCGGAGTGCCAATTGGGGCGCTCACCACTCAGCCAGGGCTGGTTGTGCACGCCAGCTCGGGGCGTACGCTAACGTACGGTGAGCTTGCAGGGCTTGCTATGGATCTTCTGGTGCCTGATCCGGAGGGTATCAAGCTCAGGGATCCTAGTGAGTTTCGCTGGATTGGTAAGTCGGTTGGGCGTTTGGATGTTTACGATAAGTCTACGGGCAAGGCGACCTACACCATCGATTGCCAAGTTGAAGGGATGCTACATGCGGCAGTGCAACATGCACCGCGGCTGGGGTTGAACGTGGGTTCCATTCGGAACGAAGACGCGATCAAGCTCATGAAGGGCGTGCATTCTATCCACCGTCTGCCCGGAGCGGTCGCGGTCGTCGCGCAACGATGGTGGCATGCCAAGGTCGCCGCTGAAGCTGTTCAGGTCGACTGGAGTGAACCTGCGCCCGATTCTTCTCGACGATACATGCCCGCCGATTTCTCGACGGCGGCGTTGAGTGAGTTGCTGGCCAATGAGTCGGGCCCGGGTGAGGACGCCGAAACGGTGGGAGACGCTATCAATGTGCTGGGCAGTGCCCGCACCGTGGTGACGGCGACTTATAACTGCCCCTACGTCCATCACGCGCAACTTGAGCCGCCTTCGACGCTGGCGCGGTATAACCCAGACGGCACACTGGAGCTATGGATACCCAATCAGGCCCCTGATTTATTTCTGTCTGACGTGGCCAAGCGGACGGGGCTTGATCCCTCCAAGATCGTTATTCACTCGCCCCTGTTGGGCGGCTTTTTTGGACGTCATTTCTTATACGAAGCTGCCAGCCCTTACCCGCAGGCCATCCAGTTGGCGAAAGAGACGGGTCGCCCTATCAAATTGATCTGGAGCCGCGAGGAGGAGTTCTTGCGAGACCCTCTGCGACCAATGGCTGCTGTGCGATTTCGCGGCGCGCTTGATGCTCAAGGTATGCCCATTGCTATCGAAGCCATCACCGCTTGCGAAGGCGCAACCGAAGGCGTCAGTAACAAGCGCAGTGGGAAGATTGACACGACAGCAACGGAGGGGTTGGCGGGTAAGGTCTACGACATTCCAAACCGGCGGACGGCCCACCTCTATGTAAAAAATCCGACGATGCTGGCTTATTGGCGTTCTGTCGGGCACTCAATGAATGATTTCTTCTATGAGACGTTCCTTGATGAGCTGGCTGACAAGGGCGGACAGGATCCGTTTGAGCTTCGTATGAGACTGCTGCGGGGGAATCAGCGACTGACGAATCTGCTTCAAGCAGTGGCCGAATTGTCCGGTGGCTGGAAGCGTGGCCCTTTTACCGCGGAGGATGGGACTATGCGCGCCCGCGGCGTCGCCATGGCTACACCCTTTGGCACAGAGACGGCAGTGATCGCGGAGGTTTCGATCAAAAATGGCCAAGTCAAGGTGCATGATATTTGGCAGGCGATCGATCCAGGCAGCATCGTGAACCCGGCCATTATAGATGCCCAGGTCAACTCTGCCGTTGCTCTCGGACTTTCGCAGGTCTTGATTGAAGAGGCGGTTTACAAAGACGGCATGCCAGTGGCTCGTAACTATGACTTGTACCCCATCTTGCCTCTCGATCGCATGGCGCGCGTGCACGTCAAGATCATCGAGAGTGGAGCAACGATGGGAGGGATTGGTGAGCCCCCTCTACCGGCTGTTCCTCCAGCTGTTGCGAACGCGGTTTCGATATTGACCGGACAACGCATTCGTAGCATGCCGCTTTCTCAATACACCTTCAAAAGCTAGCATGACGGATACAGCACCCATGACGAAAAGAAGGTTTAAAAAAGCCGTTGCTATCCTATTGCCGCTTTGCGTCATCGTGGGCGCCTCATTAGCGTGGTTTGTCACGCGCACACCGTCGTCGCCCTTTGACGGTTTTGCGAGCACTGAAAAACCGTCAACCGAGTTGATGGGGCGTGGAGAATACGTGGCGCGTCTAAGTGACTGCGTTGCCTGCCACACGACGCCACGCGGCGCGCCGTTCGCTGGCGGGCTTGAGATGGCAACCCCTATGGGGTCGATCTTTGCCACTAACATCACGCCGGACAAGGAAACGGGCATTGGTCGCTACAGTCTCGCGGACTTCGACAGGGCAGTACGCTTGGGCGTTGCCAGTGATGGGCATCGGCTTTACCCGGCGATGCCCTATCCGTCCTACGCCAAGCTGACTCAGGATGATGTACGCGCGCTCTATGCCTATTTCATGCACGCTGTTCCGGCGGTTCGTCAGGAAAACAAACACGCAGAGATACCGTGGCCGCTGAACATGCGCTGGCCGTTGGCTATGTGGAATGCGGTGTTTTCAGAGACTGACAGCTTTCAGCCGCAAGCATCAAAAGACCCGCAGTGGCAGCGGGGCGCTTACATCGTTCAAGGGCCGGGGCACTGCGGCAGTTGCCACACGCCACGTGGCTTGGCGATGAATGAGAAAGCACTTGATGACAGTAGCCCGCTCTACCTCTCTGGCGCTCTGCTGGACGGCTGGTACGCGCCCAGTCTTCGGGGAAATTCGAACACAGGGCTTGGTCGCTGGACTGAAAGCGATGTACATCAGTTCCTCAAGACCGGCCGTAACGAGCTTGCCGTCGTATTCGGGTCGATGGCCGAAGTGTTCAATAACTCAACGCAGTTCATGACGGATGATGACGTGAAGGCTATCGCGCACTATCTTAAGTCGCTGCCGGGAGATCCTCAACGCGACGGGCCGCCTTACGAATATGATGCGGCGTCCAACCGCTCTCTGGCGCTCGATCAGCGAGCGAACGTTCCGGGAGCGCAGACCTACATTGCCAAATGCAGCTCATGTCATGGGGCGGATGGGCGTGGTCAGGGCCAATGGGTACCGCCTCTCGCGGGCTCGACATCGTCCATGGTTACCCAGAACGCTTCCTCCATCAATGTGACGCTCAATGGTTCTGCGCGCGTGGTAGCTGATGGCGTTCCGGACAGCTATCGCATGCCACCGTTTCGTAAACAACTCTCCGATCAGGAGATGGCCGACGTCTTGACCTTTGTTCGCACTTCATGGGGAAACAGAGGCGGTGGTGTCAGGTCGGATGAAGTGAAAGAGCTGCGCGAACGGACGAGCCCCGCGAGCAGTAACGCCATTATTTTACAAATGCGCTGATGAGGGGTGTCGGGCAACGTCTTCGATGGTCAGTGTTGCAGCGGTGGCCCATTGACTTGGCTGCCCCGGATGCCGGGCGGCCGTATCCACGCTGGGCGAACAGATACAGGCGCCCGAGGGGCCGCTTGGTTGTTTCATACTAATGGCGGGGAAATAATGCAGCTGACGCGTGCCAATTTTGGCGATTTTATCTATTTTTTGGCCGTCGCCCGCCATTCCAGCTTCAGTCGTGCGGGTGTTGACGTGGGGGTCAGCGCGTCTGCACTGAGCCATGCGGTCAAGGGGCTGGAAGCGCGATTGGGTGTTCGCTTGCTCAATCGTACGACGCGCAGCGTAACCCTGACGGCGGCCGGTGAGGAACTGCTGGCATTGATAAGCGAACCTGTCGAGAAAATCGACCAGGCGATTGAGCTGTTGAACAAGTTCCGCGATGAACCCACCGGTCGTATACGGCTGAATGTATTCAGTGACGCGGCGCTCCTGCTGTTGGCGCCGGTGTTAACGACGTTTGCTCGTCGTTATCCGAGTATCGAAGTGGATATCTCAACCACCAACAGCATGGTGGACATTGTTGAGGGGGGATTTGACGCCGGAATCAGGTATGGCGCAACCGTACCTGAAGGCATGATTGCCCAACGCCTTTCACCACCCGTCCGTTGGGTAGTGGTAGGTACTCCGGATTACCTCAACCGATACGGTATCCCGTTGCACCCGGAGGACTTGAAGCAGCACAACTGTTTGAGGTTTCGTCTAGGCAACGGTCGAATGTACAACTGGGAGTTCGAAAAAGACGGTGAAAAATTAGAGATCCCCGTGTCGGGCGGTGTTGTATTGGATGAGACGCGCGTAATGCTCGCCATGGTTGCCCAGGGCGAGGCACTTACTTACGTTGCCGAACCTGTTGTCGCGCCGCTTTTAGCCAATGGTACCTTGCAAAGGGTGTTGGAAGAGTGGGCCAGTGTGGGACCAGGCTTTCATATCTACTACTCAAGTTACCGGCAGATGCCGACGGCTCTTCGCCTATTGATTGATCTCATCAAAGAGTTACGTCCGATTGGACAGTTTTAGAAGCCACAGCCTCTTCAAAGCCCCGTCAATAGCAGAGTCGGCTGAAACGTTTGGTCGGCAAGAAATTATGACGACCGCTGGTTATTGCGGCGGGTTGTGTTGTCCAGGGTCCCCCCCGTTTTTATTTATTACTCATTGAGTCCCACGCGCACGAACGTCCTCAAGTTCTGCGTATCAGTTGTCACGCTGATTCACTTTGGGAGAGATGTGAGATGTCTGGTTTAAATGCATTGCTCGACGCTGTCCAGGCCGAACAGCTCGAGGGCAGGGAGTCAGTACTTGCCACGGTTGTGAAGGTCGAGGGTTCGGCTTATCGCCGTCCAGGGGCGCGCATGCTCGTGTCTCAATATGGACGCCCACAGGGCACCATCAGCGGCGGTTGCCTGGAAAATGATGTGGCGCGAAAAGCTTGGTGGTTAAGTGAGTCGGGGCCGGTGATTCGCAGCTACAGCACTGCAGAGGCGTTAGACGAAGAGGGCGGGGAGGAGTCACTTGGATTCGGGCTGGGGTGCAATGGCAAAGTGTATGTGTTGTTCGAGCGCATACCCGCAAGAAAGTCATGCACTTTGCTTGATGCGTTGCGCAATGTGAGGAGCAGGCAGCGTCCCGCAGCAATCGCCACGATAATAGCGTGCTGCCGCAATAGCCGTGCAGATGTTGGCGATCGCGTGTTTCTAGAGTCAGGCAGCGCTCCTCACGGAGGGCTCTACCACCCAGCACTGACGGAGCGAATCACGGATGATCTGCGGCTCACACTGGACCGGCAAAAATCTTCGCTGCAGCACTATGCAGAAGGGTGCACAGAGGTCGACGTCTTCCTTGAGTACGTCGCGCCTGCACCGCGATTGGTGATCTTTGGGGCGGGTCATGACGCGCAGCCGTTGGTGCGGATGGCCAAACTCTTGGGGTGGCATGTTTCGGTCATCGATAGTCGCCCGCATTTCGCCCGTCAGGAGCGCTTTCCTGAAGCCGATTTTGTAACGTGCGCCAGTATCAACCAGCGCTTCGAGTTTCGAGAGTTGGTGGATGGAGCTTTTGTGGCGGTGATGTCCCACAGCCTGAGTCAGGATGCGTATTGGCTCAAAGGTGTATTGCAGAGCAATCCCCGTTACATCGGTCAGCTTGGGCCGCGTGACCGGACCGAGCGCCTGCTGGATGGGATAACACGAGAGGTAAACAGCCAGCCTGCACGCAGCAAATTATTTTACCCGATTGGTTTGGATATTGGCGGTGATACGCCAGAAATCGTGGCGATGTCGGTACTTGGGGAGATCCAGGCTGTGATGAATGGCCGAACCGGCGCAAGTTTGAAATTGCGAGAACTGAAGATTCACGAAAGCTACCAGCTAGAGCCTGGGCGCTAGCCAGCATCCACACCGTTAAATGCAACTTCTACTGCTCTATTTTTATTCGAAGTGTGCCGTTACGGCGCCTATGTCATACCTCTAATTCGATTGATCACTTCATGAATACAAAGTTTTCCTGTGTAGGTTGTGGCAAATGCTGCAATGACCACCATGTGCCCCTGACCCTTGACGAAGCAAGGATATGGGCGGGGGATGGGGGGCAAGTGATCGTGCTTGTGGAGGGGTTTCTCAGCAATGGCCTGGGCCTGCCCGAGCCGCAACGCGAGCATGCCTACCGTCGATCGGTCGCTGTCCAAAGTGGTACAAGCGAAGCGTACGTTGCCATCACCTTCGCCGCTTACAACGCGGGCCCCTGCAGGAATCTTGACGAAGACAACCTTTGTCGAATCTACGATCGCCGGCCACTGGTGTGCCGGATCTACCCGATGGAAATCAATCCGCACATTCCTCTGAATACAACGCTCAAAGATTGCCCTCCAGAGTCCTGGACCACGGGCGCGGACATGATCGTTGGCGGTGAATTGGTGGATCAGGACCTCGCGAAATTGATCCAGCATTCTCGTCAGGCTGATCATGATGACATCCAGAGCAAAGACGCGATTTGCGCCTTGCTGGGCATTAGGACAACAGCGCTGAAGGGTGACGGGTTTACGGCTTATCTTCCCGACATGGGCGCATTTATCCAGGGTGTGGACCAGGTGGTCGGGCAGCCAGAGGTCGAGCAGGACAGTGAATGGCAATTCCATGTTTCGGGCGAAGGTATTGCAGGGCAAGTGCTTGAAACCGGCGCGCAAGTGACAATGGACGTGCCGGTGAACTACGCTTTTATTTCTTTTCGGGCCCCGTGATCGAGCACAGGCATGCTTGCCAGTTCAATACGCAGCGCTTCCAGCACCACGCGAAATGCGGCCGTATGCTGGCGTCGGCTCGGGTAGTAAAGGTGGTAGCCACTGAACGGCTCTGACCACTGCGCCAACACTTCAACGAGCTTGCCACTGTGGATGTGCTCCATGACTAAGCCATCAGGCAGTTGAGCCAAGCCTGTGTCTGCCAGACACGCCTCCAGGATTTGAAAGACACTGTTCATGATCAGCGGGCCGTCGACACGGACGCGAAACTCGCGTTCTTCTCGGCTGAACTCCCATTGATACAGGCCGCCATGAGTCGGCAGGCGCAAGTTGATGCAGCGATGGCGGGTGAGTTCTTCCGGCGTTTGCGGGGTTGAATGTTCGGCCAGGTAGCGCGGTGAGGCCACTGTAACCAGTCGCATAGGGGGCGCGATGGGCGCCGCAATCATATCGGCGGCGAGTGTATCGCCAAGACGGACGCCGGCATCGAATCGCTCAGCCACGATGTCGGCCATTGCGTAGTCAGTTATCAGTTCGATGGTGATATCCGGAAATTGATCCATGATCGGTTTGAGCTTGGGCCACAGGACAAATCTGACCGCAAACTCGTCAGCCGAAATGCGCACCGTGCCAGAGGGATGATCGCTGTACTCAACCGCCGCATCGACCAGTGAATGGATCTCATCCAGCAACGGTATCAAGCCTCGTAACAGCTTTTCCCCTGCCTCTGTTTGGGTGACGCTTCGTGTTGTGCGTGTCAGCAACCGCACCCCCAGGCGCTCTTCCAGAAGCCGCATGGTTTGGCCCACTGCCGAAGGTGATACGCCAAGACTGGCCGCGGCACGCGTGAAATTTCCCTCCCTGCCGACCGTTACAAACACGGCGAGCTCATCCAGTTTGTAAGATGCCATTGTGAAGCCCTTCTTCATATTGATTGAAGAATTATAGATATATTTTTGATAAAACAGCTCTGCTAAATTTGTACGCAAGTCATCAAACATCCAATGGAGATCGGCATGAGTGCAACTGATAACGTTACTGAAGACATGCAAATTCACCGCGCCGGTTCGGCGGCAGCGATCAAAGGTCCGGCAGACTGGTTTACTGGCACCGTTCGAATCGACCGGATTTTCAATTCCCCAGCGCCCGCGCGGGTAGGGTTGGCAATTGTGAATTTCGAACCGGGTGCCCGCACTAACTGGCACACACATCCGCTGGGCCAAATCCTGTTAGTGACCGTTGGTGTCGGTTGGACTCAGTGCGATGGAGGTCCGAAGGTGGAGATTCGCCCAGGTGATCTGATCTGGTGCAACTGTGGAAAACGGCACTGGCACGGCGCAACTGATAAGACGGCGATGCAACACGTTGCGATCAACGAAGCCCTCGATGGAAAACCCGTGGATTGGCTTGAGCCAGTCTCCCATGAGACGTACCTCTCGGGGCCGGTTAAAAAAGACTGAAGTTGTTCATCGGAGTCCGGGCCTTTCAGGCCCCGGCTTCCGGGTCTGCGATGATCCGCCGCACTGAATCAGTCGATTCCAACAGCGCGTGCCTTGTCGAGGGCGGCAATCATTCTTGGTGTTTTTGTCGGTTCGAGACATCAATCAACCGGCTGATAAGTTATCTATCTTTATAACCAGAATTGACCGTTACTCACTAATCCATCATTGCGATGGGGAAGTTGATTGATATAGAGCGCGTCGAAAAAGTTGAAAGGTCTTGAAACTATTTTACTGCTGAATATTCCTCAATGGTGATTTCAGTGATGGTGGGCTAATCATTGGATATCTCGGTTGCTAGGATGCCCGCATAACAATTCCAGTGCGGTTTATTTGTCCTCAGGCTGACTACGCCAGGCCAATAAACGTGACGTCGCACCGCGCATCTTGCGCTACTTGCTCAAGCACTTTTTCCACTGCCATCAGCGGCTGTTTGAGGCTGTGCTGCGGCAGTTTGCAAACGTTTTCGCCCTTTTTTCCTGCGCTGTGTTCGAGGTGCTCTATGTTATTCAAGCCCGTCTTTCCCGCTTTGGTAATCGCCATCGCTTTGGCCACAATGCTCAGTGGGTGCAATAAGGAGAAAGCCGCTGCGGACCCGGTGCAACCGCCACAGGTCAGCGTGGTGACGCTGCGGTCGCAGTCCGTGACCTTGTCCAATGACCTGCCTGGGCGTACCAGCGCTTACCGTCTCGCCGAAGTCCGGCCACAGGTTGACGGTATCGTCCTGAAGCGTTTGTTCCAGGAAGGCGCGGATATCCAGGCTGGCGAGCAGCTCTATCAAATCGACCCATCAACCTATGAGGTGACGCTCGCCAGCGCGCAGGCCAGTTTGGAGCAGTACCGCTCGCTGGCCAGCCGGTATCGGCAACTGATCGACGAGCAGGCGGTCAGCAAGCAGGAATATGACACTGCCCGAGCTCAGCAGATGCAGGCGGAAGCCCAGGTCAAAAGCGCGCAGATCAATCTCAGGTACACCAAGATGTTCGCGCCTATCAGTGGACGGGTTGGCCGTTCTACGGTGACCGAGGGCGCATTGGTCTCCAATGGTCAGGCCACTCCTCTTGCGACTATCCAACAGCTCGATCCCATTTATGTCGACGTCACACAGTCTTACGGCGAGATGCTCAAGCTGCGCCGGGCGCTTGAAAACGGACAGTTGCAGCAGTCTGCCGACAAGGCCGCCAAAGTTAACCTAACGCTTGAAGACGGTAGTGAGTACCCGCTGCAGGGTTCACTGGAGTTCTCAGAAGTGTCGGTCGACGAAACAACCGGCTCGGTGACCCTGCGTGCGGTATTTCCTAACCCGGATCACGTGCTGCTGCCTGGGATTTTCGTCCATGCGCGGCTGCAGGCGGGTATTGCCGAACAAGCCATTCTTGCTCCGCAGATTGGCGTGACCCGCGACCTTAAAGGGACGCCGACCGCCATGGTGGTGACTGCTGACAATAAAGTCGAGCAGCGTCAGCTCAAGGTCGGCCGCACCGTAGGTCCGAATGTGCTGGTGGAGAGCGGCTTGAGCGCCGGAGACAAAATCATCGTCGAAGGGCTGCAGTTCATTAAACCCGGTGCAACGGTCGTCGCTCAGGAAGCCAGGAGTGATGAGGCAACAGGCGCTTCTGTAGCGGCCAATACCAGCGCCAAGTCGGAGTAGATCATGTCGAAGTATTTCATTGATAGGCCGATCTTCGCCTGGGTGCTTGCATTGATCATCATGCTCGTCGGGATATTGTCGATATTCAGGCTGCCGATCAATCAATATCCCAGCATCGCGCCTCCTGCTGTCGCAATCCAGGTCTCATATCCCGGTGCCTCCGCGCAGACCGTGCAAGATACCGTGGTGCAAGTGATCGAGCAGCAAATGAACGGTATCGACAATTTGCGCTACATCTCCTCGGAGAGTAACTCCGATGGCAGCATGCGCATCATCGTTACCTTCAACCAAGGTACCAACCCTGATATTGCTCAGGTTCAGGTACAGAACAAGCTGAACCTGGCCACCCCGCTGCTGCCACGAGAAGTGCAGCAACAAGGGTTGCGCGTCACAAAGTTCCAGCAGAACTTCATGATGTTCATTGGCTTGGTTTCCACCGATGGAAAACACAGTAAGGAAGATCTGTCCAACTACATTGTTTCTAACATCCAGGATCCCATTTCGAGGACTCCAGGCGTCGGTGATTTTCAAATTTGGGGCACGCAATATGCGATGCGGGTCTGGCTGGATCCCGCCAAGCTCAACCAGTATCAGCTGACTCCGGTCGATGTGACCGAGGCGATTGAAGCCCAGAACGTACAGGTGGCCTCAGGCACTATTGGCGGTCTTCCGGCGCGCAAAGGTACGGTGTTTACGGCGACCATCATCGGCAAGACCCGACTGCAAACCTCTGAGCAGTTTGGTGACATTTTGCTTAGGGTCAATGGCGACGGCTCGCAGGTGCGGTTGAGTGATGTGGCTGATATCAGCTTGGGTGGCGAAAACTACAGCATCAACGCGCAAGCCAATGGCAAGCCTGCCTCGGGTATTGCGATTCGTCTGGCCACAGGCGCCAACGCGCTCGATACCGCCAAAGCCATTCGCGCCACGGTAGACCGTCTCAAACCGTTCTTCCCGGTGGGTGTCGAGGCCATTTATCCCTATGACACCACGCCGGTGGTGACCGAATCGATTACGGGTGTGGTGGAAACGCTGGCAGAAGCGGTCGTGCTGGTATTTCTGGTCATGCTGCTGTTTTTGCAGAACTTGCGCGCCACCATTATCACGACGTTGACCGTTCCCGTTGTATTGCTGGGGACCTTTGGCGTCCTCGCGGCAGCGGGTTTCTCTATCAATACGTTGACCATGTTCGGGATGATCCTGGCGATCGGGTTACTCGTCGACGACGCCATTGTGGTGGTTGAAAACGTTGAACGCGTGATGGCCGAGGAACACCTGTCACCCAGGGAGGCTACGCGTAAATCGATGGGGCAGATCCAGGGCGCTCTGGTGGGCATTGCCTTGGTGCTCTCTGCGGTACTGTTGCCGATGGCATTCTTCGGCGGTTCCACTGGCGTGATCTATCGGCAGTTCTCGATAACCATCGTGTCCGCCATGGCGCTTTCAGTATTTGTGGCCTTAGTGTTCACCCCGGCGCTCTGTGCCACCCTGCTCAAACCCATCGATCCGGCAAAACACGGCCAGCCCAAACGAGGTTTTTTCGGCTGGTTCAATAGACGTTTTGATAACTGCATCAACGGTTACGAGCAGGGCGTAGGTCAGATCATTCGACACAAGGTGCCGGGCTTCGTGGTTTACCTGGTTATCGTCGCCGGCATGATCTGGATGTTCGCCCGGATACCCACCTCGTTTCTGCCTGATGAAGATCAGGGCCTGATTTTTACGCAGGTACAGACACCGGCCAATAGCTCAGCTGAAAGTACTCAGAAAGCGCTTGATCGCATGGCGAACTACTTGCTGGACAAAGAACACGGCGAAGGCAACGCCGTGGCTACAGTCTTCACGGTCAACGGTTTCAACTTTGCCGGCCGTGGGCAGAATTCAGGGATCGCGTTCGTCAACCTTAAACCTTGGGGTGAACGGGACAGTGACAATACGGTGTTCAAGATTGCACAGCGCGCCCAGCAAGAGTTTATGAAGTACCGCGATGCGATGGTGGTGGCCGTGGTTCCGCCGTCGGTACTTGAGTTGGGTAACGCCACCGGCTTCGATTTCTATCTGCAGGACCAGGACAGCGTGGGCCATCAAAAGCTCATGGAGGCGCGGGGCAAGTTTCTTGAGTTGGCTGCCCAGAGCCCGGTCCTGGCCGGTGTGCGCCCTAATGGTTTGGCCGACGAGCCGCAGTACCACCTGACCATTGACGACGAGCGCGCCAGGGCGATGGGCATCTCATTGACAGATATCAACACCACCCTGTCGGTGGCATATGGCAGTAGTTACGTAAACGACTTCATTGACCGCGGACGCGTTAAACGGGTGTACGTACAGGGCGAGCCTGACTCGCGGAGCACCGCCGAGGACTTGAGCAAATGGTTCGTTCGTAACAGCCAAGGTCAAATGGTCCCTTTCTCGGCGTTTGCAAGTGCCGAGTGGGTCTTTGGCTCACCCAAGCTGTCGCGCTACAACGGCGTTCCCGCCGAGCAAATCCTCGGGACGCCAGCCCCGGGCTACAGCTCTGGGCAGGCGATGGCGGAAGTCGAGCGAATCGCAGCGCAACTACCACCCGGGGTAGGCATTTCTTTCACCGGATTGTCATATGAGGAGCGACTTTCTGGTTCACAGGCGCCAGCTCTTTACGCACTGTCGATTCTTGTGGTGTTTCTGTGCCTGGCGGCGCTGTATGAAAGCTGGTCGATCCCGATCGCGGTCATCTTGGTGGTGCCCCTCGGGGTGATTGGCGCGTTGATGGCCACGGCCTTGCGAGGGCTGTCCAACGATGTGTTTTTCCAAGTGGGTCTGTTGGTGACGGTGGGGTTGGCGGCGAAGAATGCGATCCTGATCGTCGAGTTTGCCAAGGAGCTGAATGAGAAGGGCAAGCCATTGCTTGAAGCAACGGTCGAAGCTTGCCGCATGCGTCTACGTCCGATCGTGATGACTTCCTTGGCATTTATCCTCGGCGTGCTACCGCTGACCATCTCCAGCGGCGCGGGCTCAGGTAGTCAGCACGCCATTGGTACTGGCGTGATCGGCGGCATGATTACGGCCACCGTTCTGGCGATCTTTTGGGTTCCGCTATTTTTCGTTTCTGTTTCATCCCTGTTTAAAGGTAGTCGTAAGCAACGGGACGAAGCGACTTCAAATGATGAGGCAGGCCAATGATTAAGTCCTTTATGAGTCTGGCGATCACGGCAGCAGTCCTCAGTGGTTGCTCGCTAATTCCTGAGTACAATCGGCCTCAGGGACCGGTCGCGGCGCAATACCCGCAAGGCTCTGCTTATCAGGTGGCCAACGCCGCCGACCATGCCGCTGCAGAGCAAGGCTGGCGCGAGTTTTTTCACGATCCGACGTTACAACAGTTGATCCAGACAGCGTTGATCAACAATCGCGATCTGCGGGTGGCGGGCCTCAACGTCAGTGCTTACCAGGCGCAATACCGTATCCAGAGGGCAGACGTGTTTCCGGCGGTTGGCGTCAATGCCAACGGAACACGTCAGCGACTGCCGAGCGATTTGTCGCAGTCTGGTCAGGCCGGTATTTCCAGTCAGTATGGCGTGAACCTGGGCATCAGTTCTTACGAGTTGGACCTGTTTGGACGCATCCAAAGTCTTAGCCAACAAGCCCTGGAAACTTACCTGTCGACTGCAGAGGCTCGCCGTGCAACTCAGATCAGCCTGGTCTCCAGCATCGCGACGGCCTACCTCACCTGGCAGGCCGACCGCGAACTGCTCACGCTCACGGAGAATACCCTGGCCGCTTATGAGGAAAGCCTGCGCCTGACCACCCGAAGCCACCAGGTGGGTGTGGCTTCGGCCCTTGATCTATCGCAGTCACGCACCTCTGTGGAAAGTGCGCGGGCGAGCTTGGCAACCTACCAGAGGCGAGTCGCCGAAGATCAAAATGCGCTCGTGCTGCTCCTCGGCACTGGAATGCCAGCCGATTTGCCGGCACCACAGTCATTGGCTGGCGATCTAATCGCCAAGGTGCCGGCTGGCCTGCCGAGTGACTTGCTTGCCCGCCGGCCAGATATTCTGGCCGCCGAGCATTCGCTCATGGCCGCCAACGCCAACATTGGCGCAGCACGAGCGGCGTTCTTTCCGAGCATTAGCCTCACGGCAAACGCTGGCACTTCAAGCGCGAATCTGGATGGGTTGTTCAAGGGCGGATCGGGAGGTTGGGTGTTCAGCCCTACTATCAGCCTGCCAATTTTCAACGCTGGCGCCTTACGCGCCAGCCTGGATTACTCGAAAATCCAGAAAGACATCGGCGTGGCCAACTATGAAAAAGCTATCCAGACCGCTTTCCAGGAGGTCGCCGACGGGTTGGCTGCACGCAAGACTTATGTCGATCAGTTGCAAGCACAGAATGATCTCGTCGCGGCCAGCCAGGACTACTATCGGCTTGCCGAGCGCCGCTATCGAATCGGCGTGGACAGCAACCTGACGTTCCTGGACGCTCAGCGCTCGCTCTTCAGCAACCAACAGACGCTGATCAGCGACCGTCTGGCTCAGTTGCAGGCTGAGGTTAACTTGTACCGTGCGCTAGGTGGAGGATGGAACGAGCGCGGTGCGCAAGTGCTCTGAGACCAGCGACCAAAACAACAACGCCCGGTTATAGCCGGGCGTTGTTGTTTTGCGTTGACTGAAACCATGATCACTCTGTTCTTGAGTCCACTGCCGAGAAGTGCGCAGGTGTTTCGGGGGAAGGCCGGCCCTCAACGTTAACGGGTGTATCAAAAGTTACAGACACGCTACCGTGTCAGTTTGAGCCAGGGCGTTGCCTTTACTGTCGAACAGTTCAATTTTGACTTCTCTTCCCGAACTGCTTTGGTTCAAGGTGTAATGTTCATTAGGTAAAAAGTTGTTATAGGCGAGCGTGGCAACGCAGCGGTGCTGGTTTTCCTGGTAGCCTTTAGTGACAATCCCCAACTCCATGGTGCGGGCGCCTGGTAATACTTTGAAGTAAGTTAGGTTTTCGGCGCGCTGCGCGTCCAGGCGCCTTGCAAGCATTTGATCGCCGATTTGTGTCTGCAGATTGACTATGGATTCACCGTTTTTAAGGGGTGGAGGCTCGGTTGCGCAGCCCGCCAGTCCCGTTGTTACGATAAGAGCAACTACCAATTTTGAAAGTTTCATAAGTGTCCTGCCTTGAGCGTTATATGAGGGTCGATAACAAACTGAAACGCGTGAGGTTTTTGATGTCCACACTTGTAACGCTTTGTAAGTCGATGCCTGTAAGGAATTTTCTATGTAATATTTAGAACCAAATAATTTTTTGGCTCAGAAGAAGTGCCCGTCAGTTTCATTGTGTGGGCCGTGCAGGATTATCGAGAAGCGTAAGAGTTAACCGTTCACTTGATAATCGAGGTGATGTTGTTATCAGTATGGGGGTAGTCTACAGCGTAATTATTTAATGATTAGCGGTTGAGTTATTGATGCAGAATTGATTTCTACTCAGTAATGGTGCGGTGAAGGGGGGCAATCCCTTGCTCCCGATTCCTTTATTCCCGCAAAACCCAATGTATTCCCGCTTGCTATAAGGTCAACCTTTGGCAATGAGCCGTGAATTGCGCTCATTGCGAAAGGCCAGTTGCTCGATGGTCTGGGTGGCGTGCTCGGCTTCTTCCCGTGCTTGAAGGATGATGCCGTGCTGCTCGGACTTGCTGCACACCGGGTCGGCGTTGCTCGCATCCCCCGTGAGCATGAAGGCCTGGCAGCGGCAGCCGCCGAAGTCCTTTTCTTTTTCGTCGCAGGAACGGCACGGCTCGGGCATCCAGTCGTAGCCGCGAAAACGGTTGAAGCCGAACGAGTCGTACCAGATGTGCTGCATGCTGTGGTCACGCACATTCGGAAATTGCACCGGCATCTGTCGGGCGCCGTGGCAGGGTAGGGCTGTACCATCCGGTGTCACTGTAAGAAAGATGCTGCCCCAGCCGTTCATGCAGGCTTTTGGGCGTTCCTCGTAGTAATCCGGTGTGACGAATATCAGCTTGCACGGGTGGCCTTCGGCTTCGAGCTTGGCCCTGTATTCGTTGGTGATGCGTTCGGCACGTACCAACTGTTCTTTGGTCGGCAACAACCCCACACGATTGAGCTGCGCCCAGCCGTAGAACTGGCAGGTGGCGAGTTCGACAAAGTCTGCCTCCAACGCGATGCACAGTTCGATGATGCGGTCGATCTTGTCGATATTGTGTCGATGGGTGACGAAGTTCAGCACCATCGGGTAGCCATGGGCCTTAACTGCGCGGGCCATTTCCAACTTTTGTGCGAAGGCTTTTTTCGACCCGGCCAGCAGGTTGTTCACCTGTTCGTCACTGGCCTGGAAGCTGATCTGGATATGGTCCAGGCCGGCCTTCTTGAAGTCGCTGATCTTCTGCTCGGTCAGGCCGATACCCGAGGTGATCAGGTTGGTGTAGAACCCCAGCTTGCGTGCCTCGGCGATCAACTCGGCCAGGTCCTGGCGCACCAGCGGCTCTCCGCCGGAAAACCCCAGCTGCGCGGCACCCATCTCGCGGGCTTCGCGAAATACCTTGATCCACTGCTCGGTGCTCAGCTCCTTGCCCTGCTCGGCAAAATCCAGCGGGTTGGAGCAATACGGGCACTGCAATGGGCAGCGGTAAGTCAGCTCAGCCAATAGCCACAGCGGCAGGCCAATGGCCGGCTTTTCAGGCAAGGGTGATCCAGTGCTCAGCACGGGCGACCTCCATGAATTGCTCGATGTCGTCACCCAACTCAGGTACGCCGGGGAATTGTTTATCCAGCTCGGCAATGATGGCCGCCACGTCACGCTCACCGTCGATCAAACCGCCGATCAGCGCGGCGCTGTCGTTGAGCTTGATCATGCCTTCGGGGTAGAGCAGCACATGGCCTTTTTGCGCGGGCTCGTACTGGTAGCGATAGCCCGGGCGCCAGATGGGTGTTCTGCTGCGATCAAAGCTCATAGGGTGATCCCTTTATGCCAGACCCGCTGCTCGGTCACGCTGTGATACGGCGGGCGTTTGAGTTCGTAGGCCATGCTCATGGCATCCAGCATGCTCCACAGGATGTCCAGTTTGAACTGGAGAATTTCCAGCATGCGTTCCTGGCCTTCACGGGTGGTGTAGTGCTGCAGGGTGATCGCCAGACCGTGCTCCACATCGCGGCGGGCCTGGCCCAGGCGGGTACGGAAATATTCGTAGCCGGCCGGGTCGATCCACGGGTAATGCTGAGGCCAACTGTCGAGGCGCGACTGGTGGATCTGCGGCGCGAACAGCTCGGTCAGCGAGCTGCTGGCGGCTTCCTGCCAGCTGGCGCGGCGGGCGAAGTTGACGTAGGCATCCACCGCAAAGCGTACGCCGGGCAGCACCAGTTCCTGGGAGCGCAGTTGGTCCGGGTCGAGGCCGACCGCTTGGCCCAGGCGCAGCCAGGCTTCGATGCCGCCGTCTTCGCCCGGCGCGCCATCGTGGTCGAGCAGGCGCTGGATCCACTCGCGACGAATCTCGCGGTCCGGGCAGTTGGCCAGGATCGCCGCGTCCTTCAGGGGAATATTCACCTGGTAGTAAAAGCGGTTGGCGACCCAGCCCTGGATTTGCTCGCGGCTGGCACGGCCTTCGTACATCGCCACGTGGTAAGGGTGATGGATATGGTAGAAGGCGCCCTTGGCCCGCAAGGCATGTTCGAATTCGGCGAGCGTCAGCGGTGTGTCGGTCATTTCAGTTGCTCCTACAATTCAAGGCTCATGCCGTCGTAAGCCACTTCGACATTGCGCCGCACCAGCTCCGCTCGCTCGGGAGAATCTTCATCGAGGATCGGGTTGGTGTTGTTGATGTGGATAAGCACCTTGCGCTGCTTGGGTAACTGTTCCAGAACTTCGAGCATGCCGCCGGGGCCGTTCTGCGCCAGGTGGCCCATCTCGCGGCCGGTGCGGGTGCCGACGCCACGGCGCTGCATCTCGTCGTCATCCCACATTGTGCCGTCCACCAGCAGGCAATCGCTGCTGGCCATGATCTCCAGCAACGGCGCGTCGACCTTGCCCAGGCCAGGGGCGTAGAAGAGTTTGCCGCCGGTGCGCAGGTCTTCGACGATCAGGCCGATGTTGTCGCCCGGGTGCGGGTCGAAGCGGTTCGGCGAGTAGGGCGGCGCCGCGCTGCGCAGGGGCAGCGGGGTGAAGCGCAGGTTTGGGCAGGCCGGGATGGTGAAGCTGGCGTCCAGCTCGATGCGGTTCCAGGCCAGGCCGCCGTTCCAATGGGTGAGCATGGTAAACAGCTGGAAGCCGGTGCTCAGGTCTTCATGGACCATGTCGGTGCACCACACCTGGTGCGGGCAGCCTTCGCGCAGGCTCAGCAGGCCGGTGGTGTGGTCGATCTGACTGTCCATCAGGATGATCGCGCTGATGCCGGTATCGCGCAGGGCGCGGCCGGGCTGCATCGGTGCAAAGCTTTGCAGCTGCGCGCGGATATCCGGCGAGGCGTTACACAGCACCCAATTCACGCCGTCGTCGGAAATCGCAATGGACGACTGGGTACGTGCCTGCGCCCGCAGGTTGCCGTCACGAAAACCTGCGCAGTTCACGCAGTTGCAGTTCCACTGCGGGAAACCACCGCCGGCGGCGGAACCTAGAATCTGGACAAACATGGTAGCTCCCAAGCAAAGCTCAAAACAAAAACGCCCCGGGCGAACCGAGGCGTTGTATTACCCAGCGGATTAACGGCTGGCGAAGTACATGGTGACTTCGAAACCGATGCGCAGATCAGTGTAAGCAGGTTTGGACCAGGTCATAGGATTGCTCCGTTCAAGTGGATGGGACAGTTGTCAGATTTCTTTGGCCGGGATCATTTTACCGCTTGCCAAGGCGCGTCCGGCCCTACCGTCGCCCTGATTCAGCAGTTGCCCCTAATCCAGTACCGCCGGACGGTTGGGCAACAAAATCGCTTCCGGAAATTGCTCCAGGTGTGAGAGCGAGTGGCTGGACAGCTTGCTACCGAGCGCCGCGAAGCAGGTGCTCAGCAATCCAGCGCGACCTTGCAGAGCCCGAAACTTCATTTTAATGCTTACGCTGACAGTCAATCGCATCGGACTCGTCCTCTTACAAGCTGGTCTCGAATTTCAAACCTGCGACCCACGCATCCTTAACCTCGCTGACGCCCCCTGGGTTGCCAACGAACTGAAGGTTGGGGCGTACGGTCAGCCATTTGGTCGCGGCAAACCCGTAATAAATTTCCATGTTGGTTTCCGACCCTTGCGTTGGCGTGTAACGCGGGTCGTTGTAATCACTGACACCCGCCAGGTCGTTCAATTGCTGCTGATGCTCTTTGTAACGTTTATTGACGTGGAGGGTAGAGATGGCGACGCCAATCTCGTCATTCGGGCGAGATTTGAAGGGGGCCGTGTAGTAGAGCCCTGTTTGCGCATAGCGATCAATCATATTGGTGGCTTTGTCATGCGCTGTGACGTAGGCAAACACTGTCAGCCCGCGCGCGGCGAAGTCCGGGTCCCTCCAAACTTGTTGTTGCCCGGCAACCCAGGCGCCGTGTTTGTTGTCCCGGGATTTGGCTACACCATTTTCTTCAGTGTTGACGTCGTTTGCTTTACGGCTGCTGTAATACGCCCCCACGCGATATTCCCCTGGCAAATGTCCGGCTCCCAGCGAGGTGGCATGGACCAGCTCGATAGGCACCAGGGTTCCTTCATTGCCGCTGCCGCTGAGTTTGAAACGGTTACCTTTTTCGAGGTAGGACGGGTTCTGTTCGTAAGCACCGATTTGCGCATAGGTGTTGTCGCCCAGCGCAACCTTTACGCGGCCGGCCCATTGAGTGATCGGCCAGTTGTAAATGATATTGCCGGCCCAGTTCCCAGGTTGGGCGCCGCAGAACGCCAGGTTCTGGAATTTGCAGGGGAAGCTGCCGAAATCCTCGCCAAAGTTCATGCGGCCCAGTTTGATATCCAGCCCACCGTCAAAGAACTTTTGGCGGTACCAGAGATCCGTAAGACGCACGGTTTGGCCTCGGCCGTTCACCTCTTGAACCTGACTGATGCCCCCCACGCGCGGGTCGGTGATCACGTCATTGGTGAGGTTGCGCCCGTTGCGATTCGATAGCGTGAATTGAAAATCCGCGCCTTTCCAACCGAGGATTTTCTCAAGGTCCATATTGCTCAACAGCGCAAGTTGGTCGGTATATCGCGTGGTGGTGTGTGAATCATAGCCGCCGGCGAGATTAGTCGCGGTTTCGCCCGTGTAGAACACGTTAAACGTATAACCCTTCTCGAGTAATTCTGAGCGCAGGCCGCCCCAATCGCCCAGCATCCAGGGCGACTCGGGGTTGAAGGCTTCCAGCGCCTGGCTGCTGGTGGCTCCGCAGAGCAACAGCATTGCGACTGAGGTTTTAGTAAGCGTGGTACGGTTAATTTGAGCGGTCATGATAATCTCTGCTTTTGTTTTTATTAGTCAGATGATCGAACACGTCTTCTGCTTTATCTTCTGTTAAGGGTTGCTACAGGCCGTCCGTGGTTTTTTAGCCAGTGGGTGAGGTTGAAGTGTCGATTGCGATATCAGGTGGGTACTTTAATTTGAACATCGGTAACGCTCCTCTTGTGATTGTTATGGAGGTGTTTAAGGACACTGAAGTCATTCACTGCCGGCGCTGATCGGATTCGGTTGACGTTTTTCAATGGTGTATTTCAGCAACGCTGCGCTACGGAATATGCCGTGCGCGAATTTGCTGTACGGCATGGTTAGGAAGAACGCCATGACCAGACCTAGATGGATCGCGAGCAGCAACCCCAATGCGCTGCTTTCGCGCCAGGCAAGCAATGCCAGGCCACTGGCGCTGACCAGGAATAAGAGCGCGATGAAACCAAGGTCCATCGGCTTTTGGTATTCGTCACCCTGCTGCGGGTTACGTCGCAGGTTCATCCAGAGCAAACCGGCAGGGCCGATCAGCAGGCCGACACCGCCGAAAATGCCGAGCAGTACTGGCAGGCTGATAACCGGGTAGGGCGCGGACCAATTCAACAAATAGTGATAAAGGGTGGCAACGCCCGTGGCCGCAAAGCACAGCATGAATCCGTAGAACGTGAGGTGGTGGAAACGGCGGCGCCACAGGGTGAATTTGTCATCGGCATTGGTGCAGCCTTCTCCGTGACCGCCGTCCAGGTATTTGAGCTGCGCGACATTTACGCCAGCCTCCAGTGCTGCACTGGCTTTCAATGGCAGGGGCGCTTCAGCGGGGGAAATTTCACGCCAAAAGCGTCGCACACCAATGCTCAGTGCCAACACGGCAAAACCGAACACCGCGCCGAACATCAGCGCCAATGTGTTGTGTGGAAAAATCCCGTAGAAGTTACCGCCTGGCATTGCAGTGAACAGGTTGCCCATGGTCAACAATGTCAGCACCAGAAACAGCGCCAATCCTGCGCCTGAGGCCAGTGCCAGCGTCAGACCGTTACGCTGGTAGAGTTTGCCCAGGGGTTGCGGCCAGGCGTAACTGACGTAGGTTTCCAGCCTTACCTTGGCCATTGCTTTGGGTACATTGACCGCAAACTCGTGCGGGGCGGCGTATTGGCACGCCGTCAGGCATGCACCGCAGTTGTGGCAAAGGTTTGCCAGATAGTGGATATCGGCCTGGCCGAATTCCAGGTGCCGGGTCATCGCCGGAAACACGGCACAAAAACCCTCACAATAGCGACAGGCATTGCAAATGGTCATCTGCCGTTCGACTTCGGTTTCCTGCAGGTTGAGGACCGGGATCAGTTGGCTGGACATCTGAGGATCAAACAGCTGCATGTTGAAGTTCCGATTTCACAGAAGAAGGACTGAACCCTGCAGAGGCCGCGGCCTGTACGCCGGCGATACGCCCGAAGGCGGTACCGATGGCCATGCCGATACCTGCGGTATATCCCTTGCCCAATACGTTGCCGGCCATCATTTCTCCGGCGACAAACAGGTTGGGACTGGCCTTACCGGCAAAGTGCACGGCCGCCGTTTCGTCGGTGGCCAAGCCGAGATAGGTAAAGGTGACACCAGGCTTTAGCGGGTAGGCGTAGTAGGGTGGTTTGACTAACGGCCTTGCCCAGTGAGTTTTGGCCGGGGTCAGCCCTTCGGTATGGCAGTCATCGAGTGTGGTGTGGTCGAACGTCCCGATGTGGCAGGCGTTGTTATAGTCCTCGATGGTCTTGACGAATTGCGCTTGTGGCAGGTTTAGAAGCCGCGCGAGCTCCTGCAACGTCTGGGCTTTGGTCCCGGGAAACACCGGTGGCATAAAGCGGCCTGACGCCTGTTGATCGATGATCGAGTAGGCCTGCTGGTTAGGTTGGCCAGCCACCAGGCGGCCCCAGATTGCATAGCGCTTGGGCCAGAAATCTTCGCCCTCATCATAAAAACGCTGACCTTCGCGGTTAACCACCACGCCCAGAGACACGCAGTCGATGCGGGTACATATGCCACCGTCATAGAGGGGGGCGCGGGCGTCGATGGCGACCATGTGTGCCTGTGTTGGATCGCCGACGACATCGGCACCCAGGTCCAGCATGCGTCGCAATAAAACACCGGTATTGAAGCGTGTGCCGCGAATCAGAAAGTTATCCGAAGGCCATTCGCCGCGCTCGTTCTGGCCCCAGGCTTCTCGCAGCCATTCGCGATTGGATTCAAAACCGCCGGAGGCCAGGACGCAGGAACGTGCTTCGATACGTTCGGCGGGCAGTCGCTGCCCGTCGACATCGCGCTCGGCCAAGTGAGCGGCGACAAACGAGCCGTCTTTTATTTCTATGTCGGTAACCTGAGCGTCATAACGAATTTTTACGCCCAGGCGTTCGGCGCTGCGAAAGTACGCATTGACCAGTGCTTTGCCGCCGCCCATGAAAAAAGCGTTGGTGCGTGCGACGTGCAAGGCACCCGACAAGGGCGGTTGAAAATGCACACCGTGCGAGCGCATCCAATCGCGGCAAGAAGACGACGCACGAATGGCGATGCGCGCCAGTTTTTCATTGGTGAGGCCACCGGTGACCTTCAGCAGGTCTTGCCAATATTCTTCTTCGGGGTAGGCATCGATGAGCACATCCTGAGGCGCATCGTGCATGCAGCGCAGGTTGCGGGTGTGCTGCGAATTTCCGCCGCGCCAGACTTTCGGCGAGCCTTCGAGCAGCAGTACGCTAGCACCGGCTTCACGCGCCATGAGTGCGGCACATAATGCAGCGTTGCCGCCACCTATCACCAAAACGTCGACCATCTTGCCTCCTCGATTCGCTGGCAGGGCGACAGTGGCTGCCGGCCAGTGGGTTAACGATAGGGATGCATGTGTCGACGCGAAAGGTTGATTTAGAGGTGAGGGCTTCAGTTTTAGTGAAGGTTGGGGCGGCTGCGATTACGCCCCTGCGCTTGGCCGGTGCGTCGGAGTAGGCGCGACCTTGCAGGCGCAACCCGAGGTCGTGAGTTGCGCCCGAGGGTCGGGTTATAACCTGCGCAACTCACGGTGTCGCAGTACGATCTTTACTGGCGCGCCTGAATCGGCTTCATTGGCAGCAAACAGGCCCCAGAGACCTTAAGCTTGATCATCAAACCCATAGACGGATTTGACCTCCAGATACTCCTCCAACCCAAACACACCCATGGATCGGCCGATGCCAGATTGTTTATACCCACCCATTGGTGTCTGCGAATTGGTTTCTGCACCATTGAAACTTATCCGTCCGGCGCGCAAACCGCTGGCAAATGTGTACCCGCGCTCAGGGCTGCTACTGAAGACATAGCCGCCGAGTCCATAGGGCGAGTCGTTGGCGATTTCCAAGGCCTGCTCTTCGCTCGCATAGGACAGCACGGCTAACACCGGTCCGAAAATTTCCTCTCGAGCAATCGTCATTTCGGGCGTCACGCCCACGAACACACTGGGCTGGGTGAAAAAACCGCGGTGTTTATCTGCCGGCCTGCCCAAACCACCGGTAACAAGGCGCGCGCCCTCATCAAGGCCTGACTGGATATGGCGCTGAATGCTGTCGAATTGTGCTCGGCTTACAATCGGCCCCATGGTGGTTTGCGGGTCGCGCGGGTCGCCAAGTCTGAACTTGCTGACTTCGTCGATCAGATAGGGAATTACCTGCTCAACCTGGGATTCGTGCACCAGCATCCTACTTGGCGCATGGCAGGACTGGCCGGTGTTGAAGAAGCACCGCTGGATATTGAAGCGGGCCGCTTTTTCCAGGTCCGCGTCGCGCAACACGATATTAGCGGATTTGCCGCCCAGCTCCAGGCATACGCGCTTGATCGTCCGTGCCGCCGCTTGGCCCACCTGGCTACCGGCGCCCGTGGAACCGGTGAACGACACCATATCCACATCAGGGTGGCTGGACATGGCCTCGCCAATCACTCGTCCTGGACCGTTGATCAGGTTGAACACCCCCTTGGGGACTCCGGCCTTGTGCAACACCTCAGCGAGCAAAATGGCACTGATCGGCGAATTGACACTGGGTTTGGACACGACGGTGCAGCCAGCCGCCAAGGCGTAAATGACTTTGATGACTTTGGTCTGGATCGGCCAATTCCACGGAGAAATCAGCGCACACACACCAATCGGTTCACGGCGAATGATGGTTGTGCCAATGCGCGATTCAAATGAGTAAGTCTTTAGAAGATCACGCGCGACTTTCATGTGGCCGATCGGCCCCATGACTTGAGCGCGTGCACTGACGGGAATGCCCACTTCTTGCGCGATTACTGCGGAAAAATCGTCGAGGCGTTCTTCATAGGCGTCGATGATCCGGTCGATGAGGGCGATGCGTTCGTCGAGCGTGGTCTTGGAGTAACTTTCAAACGCTGTGCGGGCGGCGGCAACCGCCCTGTTGACATCCGCTACGCCACCCATGGCCACGCTCGCGAATACCTCTTCGGTGGTCGGATCAATGATCTCGCTGTAGCCAGGCGTCAGCGGTTCCACCCATTCGCCGTCGATATAAAATCTTTCGTAATGCTGCATCTGTCTAACCTCGGTCTAGTCGGTACGGCACTGGCATCAAGTGCTGTGGGTATAGCAGCTATCGCAGGCGATAGTCTGGCCGGTGATGAAGGTGGCGGGGTTTGCCAGGATTATCAGGATGCCCACCAGGTCCGTGGGCATCGTGCCATGGGGAAGGCACTGCAAGGTGGTGGGGCGCTGGCAGGGTGAAAATGGTTCCCGGCCCGTGGTCTAACGATAGGGATGCGTGTGTAGACGCGAAAGGTGAATTTAGAGGTGAGGGCTTCAGTTTTAGTGAAGAGTGGGGTGGATGTCATTCGCTGCCGGTTGTGGCGTGCGGTTTAAGCACTCGCGGCAGTCGCGGTGGACGGGTCTGAAAATACAAAACGCCCGATGCAAAGCACCGGGCGTTTTGATGTTGCACTCGCGATAAACTTGCTTCAGGAGCAGACAGCCTCATCGGGCCTAGGCCCTAGAAAGCCTGTCGGGACCGATCTGCTCCTTGGTCGATTGCGTATCGCTTGTCACCATCACTTGCTGTCTGGAATGGCATAGGCCACCAGCTTTGTCCCAGGCTTCGTACGATAATGAGGGCGCCCCCCTTCAGCCACCACGACAAACTGCTTGCCGCTGACCGGACTGCGGTAGGTCATGGGGGTAGCGTTCGCACTGGTTGCCAGACGGCTACTCCATAGTTCACGGCCAGTGGCAGCGTCCAGGGCACGGAACGTGTGTTCGGCTGCACCCCCGATAAATATCAGGCCGCCACGGGTTGTCACTGCGCCACCAGCGGTCGGTGTACCGATCGGGATAGAGACCAGGGTCGGGAGGCCGAAGGGGCCGATGTCACGTGGTGATCCCAACGGTTTGGACCAAAGAAGTTTGCCGCTGGCAAGATCAACAGCACCAATTAGGCCCCAAGGCGGTGCATTGCAAGGAATGCCAAGCTGCGACAGGAAGTTGACCCGATAAGCACCATATGGCGTGTCGAGCATAGGCTGCTCGGCCTGACCACCTGCATCAAGACCGGGTGCAATCTGGAAGTTGCGCCGTGTTGCTTCTGCGCGCGTCACCAGCTCGATTCGATCGGGAACTTGAGTCCAGTTGACGATCATCAGGCCACGATCGACGTCCAGGGATATGCCGTTCCAGTTTACGCCGCCCATGGAGCCTGGATCGATCAGGACATTCTTGCCAAGCGTGATCGGTGTGAACTGGCCCTCATAGCGCGATTCTTTGAACATGATCCGGCAAAGCATCTGGTCGATCGGCGTTGCACCCCACATGTCCTTTTCGCGCAGTGTGGGCCCCCTGAATGCTGGGAGGTCGACTGAGGCCGGCTGGGTTGGGGACAGCCATTCACCTTTAGCAATGTCTTGCTGAGGTACGGGCTGTTCGTCCACCGTCTTGATGGGCTCGCCAGTCTCGCGGTCGACGACGAAGATTTCGCCGCGTTTGGTTGGCTGAATCAGCGCCGGGCGCATGCCCTTGGAGGTGGGCCAATTGAGCAGCGTGGGTTGAGACGCCACATCGTAGTCCCAGATGTCGTGATGCGTGGCCTGGAATTTCCAGCGTAGCCGGCCAGTCTCCGCGTCAAGGGCGATCACCGCACTGGAGATATCCTCATCGTATGGACGTCGTTGCCCACCGTAGGCGTCAGGCGTCGCATTACCCACCGGCAGGTAGACGAGACCGAGCTTTTCGTCCGCGCTGATGGGGGCCCAGCTATTGGGTGTGGATGGGGTGTAATACTCACCTTTGGGCGGAAGACCCAGGCGCTGGGGGGCGCCTGCGTCGTAGGCCCAGGCCAGTTTACCGGTCACGGCATCAAATGCTCTGATGACGCCAGACGGGCCTCCCCAGTATTGACCGTCGGGGATACCGCCACCGACGACAATCTTGCCGCGGATAACTTGCGGCGCCGAGCTGACGTAGAACAAACCATGTGGATAAGGGGCTACGCCCTCTGCCAGATTGATCGAGCCGTTTTCGCCAAACCCAGGGCAGTACTCACCGGTTTTCGCATCCAGTGCTACCAGCGTGGGGTTGTGGCTTGGTGCATAGATACGCTCAGCGCAAACGCCTTGAGCGTCGGGGACTTTGTAGTACGCCACGCCACGGCAAGGTTTGCCTGACTGCGGCACGCCGTTGGAAATGTCACGGCGCCACAGCTCCTTACCGGTTTCTGCATCGAACGCGTGGATGCCGTTGTTACCGTCACAGGCGTAAAGGGAGCTACCAATCATGATGGGAGTGCCTTCGACCGCGTTGACAGCATCACCGGTCACCGGGGCCATGTCAGCTTCCCAGACCTTGACCAACTTCGACACGTTGGAGGTGTTGATGTCTGCCAGCGGACTGAAGCGCGTCCCCCCCTGGTCATTGCCGTAGGCCTGCCAGTCAGTGCGTTCGTTGTCTGCCAAAGGCTCGGGCAGTTTGCCAGGCGCCTGCGATTGCATGCCGCGTCGCATTACCGGCAAGTCCGGCGCGTCGGGACCGACAGCGTGACTGACACTTCCCACTGCGATCGCAACGACCAAGCCACCCGTAAAAGAAGGCCAGCCGCGTGGCAGCTTTCTTGCGCTGGACGGGTGTTTCAGCCGGGAGAAAGCCGGTAGCAACAGGACGGCCCCGAGAACGAACGGTCCAATGAGCCGGGGTGCCAGCTGCCAACCGTTGTAGCCGACTTCCCAAAGGCTCCAGGCTGTGGTCCAAACCAGCACTGCACCATAGACCCAGATCCCGCGCGCATCGCCGCGCCAGAGCAATACGCTACTTATGATGAACGCCAGTCCGGTGATCAGGTAGTACGCAGAACCTGCGTCCTTTACCAAAACCATACCGCCAGCGGTAAGCGCCAGGCCGAGTATCAGTAGAACAAGGGCAAAAATACGACATACCCATCGCGACGGTGCAGTTGTACCGCGCTTGGCATTCGAAGAGTCAGGCTCTGCGCCAATAGGGGTCATAGGGTTTTCTCCATGTGATCAATAGGACACACGTGTGGGAGGAGAGCCATTGTCAGGCTCATTTGAACGACGCCGGAGGCAAGCCATGGGTAAAGACTTTGGCTCTGAATATTGTCGCGCCTTGGCCTCCCTCTCCATCGCTCGTGACGGAATACAAGGTGTTCGTCTGCGGATCGATAGCGAGGCTCGTCGATAGCAAGTTGTGACCCTGCTCTCGTCCCGGCAACAGCACCTGGCCAATCGGAATTCCGTTCTTGTTGAAGGCCATTACACGGCCCTGCCCGTAGATCGCCACATAGACATTGCCATCCGCGTCGGCGCGCATCGAGTCAGGGGCCGGGCCCGTGAAACGGTAGGGAATGGACGAGCTTATGGGGGCGATGGTGGTGGCATCGGCGAGGTCGATTCTGTGCAGGAGATTGCGCCCAAACTCCGTTGCCCACAGTGTTTTACCGTCTGGACTCAGCGTAACGCCATTGGCCATGGAGAGATGTGGCAAGACAACAACAGGGTTCGAAAGATCGGGAGGAACGTAATAGATGCCTCCCTTTGGCTCTGTCGAAATACCTTTGAAGTCACTGAAGTAGAAACCGCCTTGATTGTTGAACACCAGATCGTTGGGCATGTACCCCGCGTCAGGCGCAATGATCGTCTGCTTTTCAGTGCCATCTGGCTTGACGGCGAAAATGGCGCCGACGTTGTGGTTCAGATCCAGGGCGGCGATGAACAAGCGTCCGTCGGGATGAAGGGCCAGCCCGCCGGGGTATAGGTTGTCTATCGTCGTCACGACGGACAACTGCTTGGTCGGTGACAGACGCAGTACGCGTTTGCCGGAAACATCACAGAAGAGCAGGTTACCGTCGCGATCGAAGATAGCGCCTTCGAGTATTCGCCCTTCGGTTGACGCCTTGAACCAGGTTTGTGCGCGAACCGTAAGCAGGTCCCGTTCTGATACGGGTACGGGTACAGGACCTTGGTTGCTCTTGTTGTAGACCAATGCTGAAGGGGAGGGTTGTTGCTCAGCGTGTGCGGCTGAAGCCACGCCGGCGCCAGCTACCAAGCAGGCCATCAGGCTGCAGAGCCTGAAACCGAAGGTCGCACCGGAAATCGGCGCGGCCTGCCTTTTGACATTGAACGTTACGCGTATGCCCATAACGAACTCCGTTGTGCGAAAGCCTTTTACTCCCCCGAAGGGGGGGTAGACTTGTTTATTGTTTTACCGCGTAGATTTGTTGCTTTTGCGTCGTGACGCTGTTGGTGCGTTAGCCCAACAAGCGTCTGTTCACCAGTTGCAGGCAGTACAAGCGTTGTTGCTCAAATCCCTTCGCGAGGATACTGCAGCACAAGTACCTCGGCTCCTTCGCTGCCGGCGCGGATGTCGAACTTTTCTTCGGTCGGTTCGACAACGATCATGGACCAGAGCGGGAGCTCCTCATCGCCATGTAGCACGCTGCCATTGCCGACAAAAACGTAATAACCCGATGCAGCGCCAGGTGGTGGACCCTCCACTGTCATGTTGGCCCCCAATCGCAAGACCTGTGCACGCAGACCGTCCGTTTCATCTTCAAACAGAGGTTCCCAGATCGCCTCATCGCGATCCTTCATGACCGGCGCGATAGAGAACTTGATCCGCTCGGATGTCAAATGTCTGCGTTTGCTAGGACGCAGATGATCTCGATAGCCAGGCTCACTCAAGTAAACGGGTTGAGAGTTGCCGGTATACATGCGCATGGCCACGAAGGACAGACCTTGCGGGCCCGCAACGATCGGACCGTAAGCGGTGTGATGATCTTTGAACTGGACGGTGAGTGGCTCCAGCACTTGACCGCGATTGCCCAGCGTGCCGCTGCCCGCGATAAACAATTGGAACATGGAGACCCCATGGAAATGGGGCACTACGGCTTCGTGTGCTCTGAGTTCTGACATCGTCGCCTGAGGGCCTGGAGCCATGCCCTGCGAGCTACGCGGGCCAAAAAATGTCGTTCCCCAATGTTGGTTTCCGGTGCCAGGCGAAACGATAACGCTCCGCTCTGCCAGGGCGGTGGCCCCACTACGCGTGTAAATCATCACCAATTCTCCTATTGAGTCTGCTTTGTATGCAGGACAAATGAGCCATCCCTACGAGGCATTTGCCTGCCTCGGCGAGAGCGAAATGATACTAGCACGGGTTTTATTAAATAGCACAAGTTTCAATGGGTGAAACTTTGGTTTTCGCGTCAAATGCTTTGTGAGCGGAGGAGATTGCTTTTGCGTGGCGCGAATTTTAGTTTCGATAGGTGGAACCTATTCCAAAAATAATTGACTTTCGGTGTGGTGCGGACGACAGTACGGCGTGGCAGCTCTACTTTGGAGAGAGCAGAAGAAAGTGAACTGCATCTCTTTACCTCGTCTCTCGATTTTCGATACCGATCAAGGGTTTCAGTACCGATATGAAAAACTTCAAATATTTGCTTGAACCACGTTCGATTGCGGTTGTAGGCGTGTCGGAGGATGCAGGGCGTCCCGGCTCTCAGGCGGTGAGAGCCCTGATGAGCAACGGCTACAGCGGCACGATTTATCCGGTGAACCCCAAGTACGAAACCTTCGAAGGGTTGAAGTGCTATGGGTCGGTTGAGCAGATCGACGGTGACGTCGACCTGGTAGTGGTCGGCGTTCCGGCGCAGGGCGTATTGGCGGTGCTTGAATCGAGCGCCCTGAAGAAGGTGCCATTCGCCGTGGTCCTTAGCGGAGGCTTTCGCGAAAGCGGTCCGGAAGGCGTGCTTCGCGAGGAAAAGATGCTCGCGATTGCCCGAGCGGCGGGCATGCGGATAATCGGGCCCAATTGTCTCGGCTTCGCCAATATCCACTCCCGCGTCTATGCCGCATTTGGCAGCATTACGCGTGAACCGAAACTCGAAAAGGGTTCGGTATCACTGGTGACGCAAAGTGGAGGATTTGGCTACAGCATCGCCCTCGCGTGCGCCGAGGCCGGGATTGGTTTCCGGCATGTCATCGCAACGGGCAACGAGAGTGATGTGAATACGGTGCAGCTCATTGAGGCATTGCTCGATGATGACGAAACACACACCATCGTCGCCTACATCGAAGGTACCGACGACGGCCGTGCGCTGTTGGAAGTCGGTCGCAAGGCGACGGCGCGCGGTAAGCCTATCCTTCTATGGAAGGGCGGGGTCACCGAGCAGGGCGCGTTGGCGGCCGCATCGCACACCGCCAGCATGACAGGCGTCTACGATTTCTACCGTGCGCTGTTTAAGCAGACGGGGATTGTCGAGATCAGAGAAATCCATGAGGCGGTGGATTTTCTCAAGGCATTGGAAGGCAAGAAATACCCCGCCAACGGTGGCGTTGCGGTGATGGGCGTATCGGGTGGGTCCGCGATTGTGTTCGCAGATGCCGGTGAGCCTGAAGGCCTGACCTTGTGCGAACTCGGTGAAGATACGCAACAGAAGCTTCTTGAAGTCGTTCCCAATATTGGGGCTGTCCACAATCCGATTGACCTTACCGCCGGGTATTTCTCGGCAGCCAATGCGCAGAAACTGGAAGCGGCCGTGCGGGCAACCCTCGACGACCCTGCCGTCGGTTCGCTTTGCATTAACCTGGCAACCACTGGCGCCGCTGGCAGCCTAGCAGCGGCCCAGGTGTTGGCCCCCATAGCCGCGTCGGCGACGAAGCCGATCCTGATTTTCTCTTCGGCCCCCAAGGTCCAGGTTGCAGACGCATTACGCGTATTCGCAGATGCGGCTATCCCCGTGCTGCCTTCACCTTCGCGGGCAGCCAAAGCCATTGCCATGCTAATGCGGTTCAAACGCACGCAGTTGAGCCTCCAGGGCAGGGAAGCAAGCGAGGTGAGTGACGTTGAGCAAGCGCCTGCACAACTTAACAGTCCTGTTGACGTTCGGGCGTCATTGTCCGAGGTCGAGTCCAAAGCAGTGATGCGTGCTATAGGGATACCAGTCACCACTGACCTGATCGTGGATGGCTTTGACGCGACGCTGTTTAACAAGGTCAAACCTCCCCTTGTCGTCAAGATCGTGTCCCCGGACATCGCGCATAAAACTGAAATCGGTGGTGTAAAGGTCGGCATTCATACGGCCGAGGAGTTGGAGTCAGCGATTGGCGAAGTCTTGGCCAACGCGCAGCAATACGCCCCTGCAGCCCATATTGAAGGTGTTCTCGTTTCGGAAATGGTGTCAGGTGGGTTCGAGCTGATTGCCGGCGTAGTAAATGATCCGGCATTCGGTCCAGTGGTTGTGGTCGGCGCGGGTGGGATTTATGCCGAGGTACTGAAGGACTCTGCGTGTCGAATCGCGCCGTTTGGTCTGGCAACTGCGTTGGAAATGCTGGATGAATTGCAATGCACTGTGATTATGCGGGGTGTTCGGGGTGCGCTTCCCCTCGACGTTGATGCGGTTGCCCACGCATTGGTTGCGTTGTCGCAGTTCTCCTGGGAACAGCGCGACACAGTCGCTGAAATCGACATCAACCCAATGTTTGTATTGCCCCGTGGTGTGGTTGCTGCGGACGCCTTGATCGTTCCGAAGATCACCCCTCACTCCCACGCTTGAGGCGACAGAGCAATGCACCAGAAATTTGGTAAAGCGGTGAATCATTATGAATGACAGCCTGGCCACCCAGTTGACTCACGCTGTAAGCGTTCAGCCTATTGGTCGAACGTTTGAGGTTCAGCACGACGATACGATACTTGCCGCCGCCCTTAAAAGTGGCTGCCAACTACCCTATAGCTGCCAAAACGGCATCTGCGGTACCTGCAGGGCGCAGGTACTTGACGGGGTGGTCGACCATGCTGAATCCAGCATGGCCGTACTTTCCAACGAGGATCGGCAGCGGGGGTACGCGCTCCTTTGCAAAGCAAAGGCCTTGACTGCGCTAACGATTGTCTGCGATGTGGTTGAGGCCACGCAGGACATCCCCATTCGAAAGCTCGTTTCACGCGTCGACCAGCTTGAACGCTTGGCTGACGATGTGATGAGAATCCGCCTGCGATTGCCCGCCAAAGAGTCATTCAGATTTTTGCCAGGGCAATACATCAACGTGGTAGTCCCGGGTGGCATTCGTCGCAGCTTATCGTTGGCAAACGTGCCCGATGAAAACGTGTTGGAGTTGCATCTCAGAAATTACGGTGGCCCGTTCAGCCAGCATGTTTTTAATGTGATGAAAGAAAACGACCTGGTGCGACTTGAAGGGCCTTTGGGTACTTTTTTTGTGCGTGAAAACAGCGTCAAACCGATGGTTTTCGTCGCCAGTGGCACCGGGTTCGCACCGATCAAGGCCATGATCGAACAGGAATTGAAGAAAGCATCGGGGCGTAAAATGACGCTGTATTGGGGGGGGCGCAGGGCTTCAGATCTTTATCTGAGTTCCGCTGCCGAGGCATGGGCGCAAGCACATGCGATTACCTTCATACCGGTCCTGTCAGAAGCGCACCCTGACGACCAATGGGTGGGTCGGGTCGGGTTCGTACATCGTGCCGTCATGGAGGATTTTGAGGACCTTTCCGAACACCAGGTCTATGCCTGTGGTGCGCCCATCGTTGTGCAGTCGGCAAAGGATGATTTCGTGGCGTCACGCAACCTTCCTGAGAGTGAATTCTTCGCAGACATGTTCGTGTCGGGACACAAACCGGCCCAGTAGAACCCGGTGGTGGGTGCCGCGATAAACAATAAAAATAAGCCGGTAGGAGGATAATGTCGGTGAGTGAATTATCGAATGAGTTAACGATTGAGCGACTCGCGTCGCTACTGTGGGTCACGCTGAATCGTGCGGCCAAGGCGAACGCGATGACGGTCGATATGATGGAGCGCATGACTGCTGCCATACATGCCGCTGCTGATGATGCCCAGGTGTCCGCGGTGATGCTGAGCGGTTCTGGTGAGCGCGTGTTTTGTGCGGGCGTCGACATCCGAGAGCAACCAGCGGATGGTGATATGGCACGCCAGCGGCAGCGAAGGTCCCAGGCGTTGGCGGCCTTGCAAGACGCTGTGATGGATTGTCCGAAGCCTGTCGTGGCCGTACTCAACGGGACTGCGTCGGGGGGCGGTGCGATGCTCGCACTCTTGGCAGATGCCTGCGTTGCGGTTGATACCGCGAAGCTGTCGCTGCCCGAAATCGATCTGGGTATCGCAACGTTCTCCGGTGCAAATATTCTAGAGGTGATCGGCGGGCGCGCGTTGGCACTGGACTTGATTCAGAGCGGCAGGGCTATGAGGGCTGATGAGGCTCAGGCGAGGGGGCTTTTTTGCGCAGTCGCCCCTCGAGACCATCTCATCGTGAAGGCGGTGGAAGTGGGAGAGGCGCTCGGGGCAAAAAATCCGCGCACATTTGCCGAAAACAAGCAGTGGATCAATCGCTCGCTGAAGGCGGCGTTGTCGCAGGCGCGAGATGAGCATGCTCGGCACCGCGAGTTAGCTCGCACCGAGAGCTAGGCGCAGAGCGCGCGACGCTGAATTTTCTGAATACTTGACCGATAAGCGGGCTCGCTGAGTTGCAACTGAATTTGAGCCCGTATCGAACGGAGGAGATGTGATGCCTGATCTTGAAGTCAGCACTGTGGGCCGCGTGATGATCGCCCGGTTGAACCGGCCTGAGAAGAAGAATGCATTAAGCGAGAGCATGCTGGAGTCGCTTCGCACTGCGTTGCAGTCTGCCAATGAAGACGATGACATCGGCTGTTTTGTCATCACCGGCGCCGCCGATGCATTCTGTTCTGGAGGAGACCTTGGCCGTCGTGGCCCCGAAAGCGGGGAGGGTGACCCTACTCCGCTCGAACGTAAAGATCGACTGCAAAAAGTCACGCACCAAGTGGCGCTGGCGATCGAGAACTTCGAAAAGCCATTAATTGCCGCGGTCAACGGCGCAGCGGTCGGTGCCGGGATGGATCTTTCGCTGATGTGCGATTTACGGTTTGCAGCGCAGTCAGCTCGGTTTGCTGAAGCTTACATTCGAGTGGGTCTTATTCCTGGAAACGGCGGGTGTTATTTGCTGCCGCGTATTGTGGGTACCGCAAAGGCGCTGGAGTTGCTATGGACCGGTGATTTCGTCAGTGCCGAGGAGGCGCTGACATTGGGTATCGTCAACCGGGTATTCAGCGATGACGAACTTATGCACGAGACGCTGGATTTTGCCGCACGGTTGGCCGATGGTCCTCCTATTCAACAACGCACCATCAAACGGCTTTTGTACCAATCGCTGCGCACCGATTTTCGGACAAGCCTGGAGTCGGTATCCGCGCAAATGGCCGTGGTGCAGTCGACCGATGACTACAAAGAGGCGATAAAGGCCTATAAGGAAAAAAGGAAGCCGCGTTTTATCGGGAAATAGGGTGTGTTGGGCCTGGGCCGACCGGCCCAGGCATAGTGGTGATAGTGGAGGTGTCCGTGGAACTGCGTCAGCTACGCTACTTTGTCCGGGTAGTTGAGTGTGGGAGCATGGGGCGAGCAGCGCTCGAGCTCGATGTTGTCACCTCGGCCCTCAGTCAACAAATCAGCCGGCTCGAGAACGAATTGTCCGTCCGGCTGCTACAACGAAAAAAAAGTGGCGTACAGCCAACCAGTGCAGGGCTCGCGTTCTGGCATCGAGCGCAATTAGTGCTGCGTAACGCTGAAGATGCGGCCAATGCAGCGCGGACAGGGCGGTTTGCAGGACATGTCACCGTGGGGTTGGCGCCGACTACCTCTGGCGTGGTTGCATTGCCGTTTATGGAGGCGATGCGAGAGCGCTATCCGGACATCTCCCTGTGCATTGTCGAGGCGCTATCAGGCAATCTTGAGCGGATGTTGAGTGCAAGGCAGATTGACCTGGCGATATTGTTTGGTGCCGCGCACGGAAAACGATTCAGCACCCAGCCACTGGTCAACGAGTGCCTCTTCGCGATCTCGGCGGCCGACTTTCCCCTGGTTCGAGAAAGTGAAACACTTTCAATCCGTGAACTCTCCAATGTTCCTCTTATTTTACCGGGCAATACGCACGGGCTAAGGGCGTTGATCAATAACGCATTCGAAAGAGAAAACTGCGTTATGAATGTAGTCGCGGAGATCGACGGGCTCGCAATTCTTATGGATGCTGTGGGGGCGGGGATGGGCATGACGGTACAACCTAGCGCAGCACTTGCCAGGCACGACAAAAATCGTTTTGCTACGGTACCCATCTCAGAGTTCAACTTCACTCGGTTAAATCAAGTCGCAAGTTTTTCGGATGACGAACTGTCTCCAGCAGGCCTGGCAGCGCGGGTGGTATTGGCCGACGTCGTACGCTCGCTGGTTTCCGATAAACGCTGGGTAGGTGCGCAGTTGGTGACCGTGCCTGACTAAATAGAACACGTTTACTAGTGGGCCACTGCCTGTTCAAGCACTACGTTTATTCATTGGAAAATCTAAGACTTGAATCCGCTGGGTGAAACGGAATTTGGCGAGTGAAACTGCGCTATGCTACTATCGGTTTATAAGACTGATTCTCGTTTAATCGTAATCGAATAGTATTTCGGATCGAGGAGGATCGTTACGATTAATGATTTTGATGGGATCTTTCAACAATGATGCGCTCAGTGCAACGTATCTTGGCCGTTTTCGAGAGCTTCAGCTCAGACCGCAGCAGCCTTACACTTCAAGACATCGCTGATCGTATTGAGCTGCCGAAGTCGACAACGTTTCGTATTGTTCAGAGTCTTGAAAAGGCTGGCTACCTGGTACGCCTCGAGCAGCAGTATTGCCTGTCCTTCCGGTTCACACGCCTGGCCGGTCTGGTCAAGAGCACGCTGGGAATACGTGAGATCGCCCGCCCCGTTTTACAGGAGCTCGCGGAGCAGACGGAAGAAACGGTCTCTATCCACGCGGTGAGTGATCGCAACCGGGTGTGTCTTGATTCGGTCACGACCAGTTCGGCACCGTTGCGCGCCGTGGTCCAATCGGGTGAACAGATTCCGTTGCTGGTGGGGTCGGCATCAAAGGTACTCATGGCGTACATGCCAAAAGCCGAACTCACACCTCTGGTCAAGAACGTCGCCAAAGCGACGAAACGCACGAGTGCGGCCGTGCTTGAAGAATTGGCCCGGATCAGAGAGCAGGGCTTTGCGGTTTCCCATGGTGAGCGACTGTTAGGCATTTCGGCAATCTCAGTTCCCATCAAGGACGTCAATGAAGAGGTGCACTACTGTTTGTCGGTGGGCGCGCCGACCGTTCGAATGAACATGAACGAGAAAGAATTTATCGAGTTGGCGGTGAAAGGTGCTGAAGTCATATCGCGCCAATTCGGTGGGCAGGTCGCGTTGCCGACGCCTACGTCCGATTGATGCCTTCCGGCATCAGGATTTAAAGCGTCCTACCAGCCCGTTCAGTTCATCCGACAGCTTCGATAGTTTGCTTGAATCACCTTGGGCGGAATTAGCCAGGCTTTCGACCAGCCTTGCCTCGTCATAGATCTGTTGAATATGCCGATTGATCTCTTCGGCGACGCTGTGCTGCTGCTCAGCCGCCGCGGAGATCTGCAAATTCTGATCGCGGATTTCATTGACTGACAATTGGATGCCTTCAAAGCTGTCCCGTGTGCTCTCGATGGAAGACACGCTGGCCCGCGACAGTTCCAGGCAGCTCCCCATTTTTTGCGTGACTTCCTGGGTCTTGCTGCCAAGTGTCCCGAGCAGTTGTTCGATTTCGCCGGTGGAGTCTGACGTGCGCTTGGCCAAGGCCCTGACTTCATCGGCCACCACCGCGAATCCTCGGCCTTGATCGCCGGCCCTGGCGGCTTCAATGGCCGCATTCAACGCCAGTAGGTTGGTTTGCTCGGCAATGGCCCGGATGGTGCCAAGGATCTGGTTGATACTGCGGCTGCCGGCTTCCAGTTCAGCCATTGCCTGGGAGGACTCGGTCAGACGGCGACCGAGGCGGTTAACATTGTCCGTGGTCACTTCGACCTGTTGTTTGCCCTCTGCCACACGGCGGTGCCCGTTCTCGGCGGATTCTGCCGCGCCGCTGCATGAACGGGCCACCTCATTGGCAGTGGCGACCATCTCGTTGAACGCGGTTGACACCAACTCCACGGCTTCACGCTGCCGCCCGGCAGCCTCGTTCATGTTGAAGGCCACCTCGCTGTTGACCTTTGAGGCATTCTGCAGATTGCTCGACGCGGCGCCGATGTGTTGGATCAACTGACGTATGGCGGCGAGAAACCTGTTGAACCAACCTGCCAGTTCCGCGGTTTCGTCGTTGCCCTGGAACTCAAGTTCACGGCGCAGATCGCCTTCGCCCTCGGCAATCGACTGCAGACCGGTGCTGACCTGGCTGATCGGTTTGACGATGGCTTTGGAGAACGCTATCGCGATCAGCGCAAAGACAGTGGTCAGGACCGCTACGATGATCGCCGTAAGGTAAGTCATGCGGGTGGCCGCGCTCATAACCTCGCTGTGCTCGATAAGTCCGATGTAACGCCAGCCCAGGCCTGGTGACGACCAGACGTTGGCCATGTATCGAATTCCTTTGATTTCGACCTCTGTAGAGCCCTGTGGTGTGGCGGCCAACTGCGCGTAGGGTGCGCCCAGGTCCTTCAGTGGCTTGAAACTGTGTTCAGCGTCGCGCGGATCAACCAGGACGGTGCCATCTTCGATCAACATCACGTAGCCGCTTTCGCCCAGCTTGATGCTCTTTACCAGCTCTGTGAGGTTCCTCAGTGACACATTCACGGCCAACACGCCTTTGGCTATGCCTGCACTATCGACTATTGCCCTGGCAGTCCCCACCAGCGCCGCATCTTCTTTACCGTAGTCGTAAGCCGGGTAAAACGCCGGCGTTCGCACGGTTTTGCCCGGGTTGGCCATTGCGGTCTTGTACCAAGGTCGCGAGCGAGGGTCATAGTTGGCCAATTTCGGATCATCTGGCCATTTGGCGTAGGTGCCATCTTCCAAGCCAATGGAAAGAACCGCTGCTGAGGGGTGCGACGTGCCAAAACGCTCGAACCGTTCAATCAATTGCTGCGCCGCCGCGGGCAGCGGTCGGCTGGCTGCGTCGGCGGTCTGGTAGTCCTTCAGGCTTTCAATCGATGTATAAGCAGGATCGGTCGCCATCTGGTCGACATTCTGCTGGCTTGCGTCGAAAAACTGTCGAATATTGCCGTCGATCTGGCGTATTTCTCGGGTACTACCATCAATAAACTGATCGACTGCCAGGGTTCGTGTGTTCATCACCGAAATCACTGCAACCAGGCTTACCGGAATAAAGGCGACCAATACGAACGCAAGTACAAGTTTATTTTTTATTTTCATTGAGAAACCCATAAACATGGATGGCGCGCAAATGGCCAGGTCCTAGCGATAACGTGCGTTGCACATGAGTTGAGCCGCTGATTCAGAAACGCCGATACTGCAAGTGGCTGAACCAACGAAGCGGGCTATTTCAGCCCGCTTACGCGCAAAGCAACCAATGAAATCAGGCTTCTACGCGCGTTGTGTTGGAAGCTCCTGCTGCCGTGCCTGCAGGTTTTGCGACGGTTCAGCCGCATTGTTAGCTACTGAGGTCCGAAGATTTACGTCGCGGGTCTCAGGAACAAACTGTGTGGTGATAAGGCAGATGATGGCAATTGCCGTGACATAAAATGCCGGTGCGAGTGGGGAGTCAAAAGTTTGAGACAGGTACGCGGCGATCAATGGGCACGTTCCGCCAAACATCGCGACGCTTGTCTGATAGGAAATGGCATGTCCGGTCGCCCGAAACGAAGTAGGGAAGAACTCCGCGGCAGCGACGAAGCTGGGGGCGCCATAAATCCCCAGCCCGATAGCAAGGAGTATCTGCCCGGAAACCGCGCCGGCGAAGGTGCCCGAAGCCGCCATGTGCATAGCGGGATATGCCGACAGTGCTATCCACACTGCTCCGACGGAGAGCACGCGCTTACGGCCATACCGATCACTCAACAAACCGCCTAATGGGAGTAGCGCGGACAGCACGATTACCGCGATCGCGTTCGAGACCAGCGCTGACGTCGAGTCAAGTTTTCCAACCTGGACGAGAAAGGTGTACATGAACCCGAGTAACAAGTAGGCACCCACGGAGAATGCCGGCTGGACCATGAAAACGTGCAACATGCCCCTCAAACCGCCGCATTTGATAGCCGCCATCAGCGGGTTCTTCCGGGTTTTGCTGGCTTTGCTGGCCTGGCGTGCTTGTTTGTATTCTTCGGGCTCATCGATGCTGCGTCGTAGCCAGAACCCTACCAAGCCAATAACGCCACCGAGCAGGAAGGGAATGCGCCACATCCAATCTGAATACGCTTGCTCTCCTGCACCCAGTTGCAGGGCGATTACCAACCCGGCGACAACGGCATTAGGCAAGTGAGAGAAGATCAGCGTGAAGCCGAGCCAGTACCCTCTGCGGTTCTGCGGTGCGGACTCGACAATGTAGCTGGTCGAGCCGGTCGTTTCGCCACCCAGCGCTAAGCCTTGCGCAATTCGACAAAGCAGCAGTAGCAGCGGCGCGGCGATCCCGATGGTCGCATAGGTGGGAAGCAGCCCGATGATCGCGGTGCCCAGGGCCATGAGCCAAACGGTCATCGCCATGACTCTGACACGACCCAGGCGATCCGCCAAATAGCCAAACATCAACCCGCCCAGAGGGCGTGCGACAAAGGCCACGGCATAGACTGCGAACGTACTCAGAAGCGCCGCAGTTCGATCGGAACCGGGAAAAAAGTGGACTGATAGGATAGGTATCGAAAACCCAAATACGGCGAAATCATAGATTTCACCGAAGTTTCCGATAGCGCCAACGGCAAGTGTTCGCCGAGGACTGGTCTTCTTCGTGTTCGTCATGCGTCTTCTCCTGTGACAGGATGGTTTTTATTAGTTGATGCGTTTGCACGCTGATGCATCATGACTGCAGGATGAAACAGGGTTGCTTCGCCATCAGGCCGTTAAGAGATGTTCGTGGTGCTATTCAATAGTGCTTGTCTTCGGATGCAATCATTACGCAAGCCAAGTGTGACTCTTGACTCAATCGTCTACCCCAATTACGTATTCCGATAGCCAAGGTTATGTTAGGAGGCCGCGTATTGCAGGCGCGTAAAAACAATACGCGTTCACTATTTGTTAATAGCGAGAGAGGCTTGTCGAACCTGTCTCGGCAATAAATCATGACCGAACGGGACCTTGGAGGTTTTCGGCGACGTCATTCAAGGTGTTGGGCTGGGAATGATTGGCAGAACGGGCCCGAAAATATCTTCCTGGGCAATCGTCATCGTTGGGGGCGCTTGCATAGATGCCCATCGGCTCACCTGGCATGTAGAGAAAGCGGGACGCACCCCAGGGGCGCCGACATCGGTGCGCCCTGTCAAGACTGTCGAGAATCGCCAGTTCTTCTCGGTGTTGCTCTATCCGTGGTTTTTTTGATCAATGTCTATCGCTGACGACGGAAGGCTTCAATCGAACCGCGGAAATCGAGCCATAGAACGTGCTCAAATCGTTGACGCTGATCCTTTCGCTGATTTGATTGCCCGCTTGTTCGAAGAGATTTCGGGCCGCATTGGCGATCAACATAGGAGCCCCCAGGTTGTTGCCGAGTAAACAGGCCGCTTTCAGGGTGGCTGTTTCGGCCACTAAGGTCATCTTGTCCTGAGCGAAATCGGATAGCAGTTGTGCGTAGAGAATGCGGGAGGATGCGCTCCAACCCGATGTCTTTTTAAGGATCAGTGCCATGTCCTCAAGCGTCAGACCATACCGCAGGCCTGCCGCAGTGCATTCATAAGTGATCGCGCTGCACAGCGATGCGATCGCGCCGGTAACCAGCCTGATGGCGTCATTTTTCGTGGGCTCTGAAGAGTGAGAGTCCTTGTCCGCTGCGACGGCATCGCCTTCGTATAACGTTGTCCCGGCCATGGTTTCGATCAGTCCGACCATATCTTCCAACTGCGCGGTTGGCCCTAGTGTGTTCGTGCCGATTTGCAGCAAGGCCCTGACTATTGCAGTCAGTGGCATAGGAACATCTTTAGAGATGCCCAGCCCGACCGCTTGATCGACGTCTTTAAGCATCAGTGTCAGTGCAAAATTGGTTGACGGTTTTCCCTGCGCAAGCGCAGGGAGCATCTTGTCTGTGGTTTGATTTTGCGCTTCGTTGCGGTTCAAAACATCCGCCATGAAGGGTAGCGACAGGCCCGCTTTTTTACCCATTGCGACGACTTCCAGTGTCCCGAGACGGCAGCCGGCATTCATGGCGTTGTTGACCATCTTCATGGCCTGCCCGTCACCGACTCTGTCGCCGCAGCGATAGATGGTCGGCGTAATAGTTTGCAAAATGGGTAAGGCGCGCTCGTAGGCAGCATCTGAACCAGACACCATCAGGGTGGCTTTGCCATCAGCAACGACTAGAGGGCTTGCGGATACCGCGGCGTCGATCATCGCGATGCCGCGCTCGGCCAGCTCATCGGCCATTCGCCGGGTCTCGTCCGGAATGCCGCTTGTTTGATCGATGATCAGCGTTCCAGGTGCCAGTTCTGCCGCCAGCCCATTCGGGCCAAACAGCGCGGACCTTACATCCGAGCTGCGCGGCAGGCACAGAAAGATGATGTCACACCGGCGCGCCAGCTCGGCCGCTGTCGGCGCGACGTCGGCGCCCCATTGCTTGAACGCTTCGACCGCGGCTGTATTGATGTCCCACACGCATAATGAATGAGGCGCAAACCGCCGAGCGAGTTGACTGCCAAGCGCGCCGAGTCCGATGTATCCGATTTTCATGTCCTGTCGCCTTTGCTATGACCCTTCATCCAATGGATGCGACGCATCGGTAGAAGGGTGCAGATTCTGTTTGTTTTTATTGTGAGATCTTAATTCTGATAGTCGATGTTGGTTGCGGCTATCAAAACGTACTGCATCAGCTTTAAAACAGTGACCCGATCATGCCCCCGTCAACGCTGATGGTCGAACCGGTGATAAATCCTGCTTGTCTGGAAGCGAGAAATGCGACCACACCACAGACCTCGTCCTGCTCACCCATGCGGCCCAGTGGCGTGAGCTTGCGGCGGGCGGCTGCTTGCTCGGGGGTGTACGCAGCGGTGCCGGTGCGGTGCGATGTATCGATCAGTGCTGGTGCCACGCAATTGACCGTTATGCCGTAAGCGCCCACCTCGTTCGCGAGATGTTTCATATAGGCGGTAACGCCCGCGCGGAAAACGGTCGAAAGACTGTGGTGAGGCATTGGCTGTTTTACGGACGCAGAGGTGATTGCGATGACGCGCCCCCACTGCTTTTCAAGCATCTGTGGAACCATTTCCTTGGCCACCTGAATGGTGCCCCACAGCTGATTCTGATAGGCCTCATGCCAGCGCTCCTCTTCGTTTTCTTCGAGGGTCGCGCGCAAAGGGTTGGGGGCGCGTCCCGTGTTCAGGACCAGAATGTCGGCGCCGTTGAATGTGGTGTTTACTGTCTCGGCGAGGCGCTTTACGTCGGCGGCGAGGCGCATGTCTCCGGCAACGGCGATCGCACGCACGCCATGCGTTGCAGTTATTTCCTGGGCGAGGGCGGTCAGTTTGTCTGCCGAGCGTGCAAACAGCACGACATGAGCGCCCTCGGCCGCCAGTGCGTGTGCAATGTTCTTGCCCAGGCCCGCACTGGCAGCGGTAATGACGGCCACTTTTCCGTTGATATTTAGATCCATGATCTACTCCGACACGATGATTTCATTGCCTTCCACGCTAAACCGATGCGGCATGTCTTCGGAGGCCCATTCCATATAGGAAAGTACTTCGTGGAAGCGCGGATCGTCGTGATTGAGCACTTCAGGCCGATACTTTGAGTCCATGACCATTGGCAGAAATGAAACCTTTTGTATGCCGTCTTTGGTCGCGACGGCTTTGGCCAACAGGCTCAAGGTGCATGCCTTTCCGTAAGGCATAAAAGGGTATTCAGGGTCCAGGTCGGCATGGTTGCGAACCGCCCCGTGGGACCAGGCGGGTTCTTTCCACGAGGGGGCCGGGAATGACTTAGTCATTGCAAAGACGCCGAGACTGTAAAAGATGGCTTTGCCCTTATACATTTCGATCGCTTTAGGAATGTGCGGTGCGTGGCACACCACCATATCAGCGCCTGCATCGATGGCGGCATGTGCAACGGTCACCTGGTAATCGGAGATCACACGTGGCAGGCGGATGACGCCCGAGTGAAACGCCAGAATGACGACGTCCACTTCACGTTTCAGTTTTTCAATGTCCGCAACCAGATTTGCCAGGTCGCTGGGTTCAGGCTCCGTGCGAATGCGGACCGGTTGGTGTGGACCTCGTGTTTCATAGCAGGTTTTCACCTTGACAGCGGTCACGCCGGGCTTTTGCGGCCCAGCCTCACTGCCGGCAGGACCGAGCGAGGTGTACCCTAAGTAACCGACCTTGACCCCATCGTGTTCAATGATGGCAGGGCGACGCGCTTCTTCCAGATCTCGACCGGCCCCCGTCACCTGGATGCCGCGAGAGACAAAAAAGTCTCGGGTGTCTACAAGGGCGTCGGGACCGCTGTCGTAGCTGTGATTGTTTGCCAGGGTTACCGCGTCGAACAAGCCATTGGTGAAAATAGCCGCCATTTCCACCGGCTGCCCCACCTGAGGGGCATGGTCTGCGCGGACCGTGCGGTCCGAGTAGGTACGCATGCAGTTGATAAAGCGCATATCAGCCGCAGCGAGTGTTGGCAGGACGAGCTCCGTATACCCTTCGACTGGGAAGCCGTCTTTCGGTCCGTGCGTGGGCCCGCAGTCACCGCCGATCAGTAGGGTGGCCTTTGAGATCATCTCCCCTCCTATTATTTTTGTGGAGAATCTATGGTTTCATTAGGTGAAACCAATACTGGTAGATAGAACTGAGCATAGCACTGCCCCAGCAGCATGACCACGATTTGTATATCAATCATGTCGCGGCACTATAGCTATTGGGTAAAGCCAGGCCCCACCAGTTGCCCGTCACGCTCTCAGATGGCTGATAGTGTTGAGTTTTTGCGGTCGCTCGGTGCTCCCTTTCCTGTGAAAGCATGCGGCATGAAGGTTTTACTCATCGGAACTGGTATCGATAATAAGAACATATGGTAATATCAATTTCGACGTCTCAGCTGACGATAGCGCTGAGAGGCGGGCGTATTAGTTGCGGCGGCGAAAGCATTGGTCGTCTTGCCGCCCAAAAACAGTACCTGGCTACGCTCTGGAATCATTGGTTTATTCAAGCTCTTACATCCGGATACGAGAGGACGGCAATGGCAAACTCACTAGATCAGACTCAGGGGCATACGCCGATCGGGCGGCTTGCCGGAAAGGTCGCTGTTGTTATTGGTGCGGGACAAAGCCCCGGAGAGGGCATGGGCAACGGTCGAGCTGCGGCTATCCGCTTTGCGCGTGAGGGCGCGCACGTCCTGGCGGTTGATCGGCAAATGGACTCCGCCGAGGAAACCGCGGCAATGATCATCCAGGAGGGTGGATCCGCCGCTGCTTTTTCCGCAGATGTGACCCGGGAGCACGAATTGGCCCTTGCCATGCAGATGGCGAAAGGCCGTTGGGGTTCACTGGATATCCTGCACAACAATGTGGGCGTCAGCCTTGCCGGTGGCGACGCCGACTTGATGGACATTACCGAAGAGCAGTTCGATAACATTTGTCGTATCAACTTGCGGGGTACGGTCTTTGCTTGTAAACACGCGGTAGCAATCATGCGTGAACAAGGCGGCGGGGTGATCGTCAACGTTTCATCCGCGGCGGCGTTGGGTAAGTATCCCTACGTGACGTATAAGGCTACAAAGGCCGGCGTAATCGCTTTTACAGAGCAGCTGGCGCTCCAAAATGCGCCTTTCGGGATCAGGGCAAACTGTATTTTGCCGGGGTTGATCTCCACGCCAATGGCCGTAGAGGCGCGTATTCAGGCCTGGAACCAATCGCGCGAGCAAGTCAGTGCAGAGCGCAATGCCAAAGTGCCGCTCGGTCGCCAGGGTACCGCCTGGGATGTTGCGAATGCGGCGTTGTTTCTCGCGTCCGATGAAGCCAACTTTATTACAGGGATTGCCTTGGCTGTCGATGGCGGTCGGCTGCTCAATCGTATTTGATCTTCAGCTCCCCCCGCTGTAAGTCGCGAGGGGGAGCGCCTAAGGCCTGCCGTACGTCCTTTTCAGCGCCGCCCGACAATACCCATCCAGTACTGAAGTTGACGTCCTTGCGTCTCAACATCAACCCTTCGTGCGTACTCCAGATGCCCGTTATCACCTATCCGGAAGATCGACAGCGCCGCAGGCGTTTCAGTGATTGTCAGTTCGTTGTCGCACTCAGACAGCGCCTTGATACTGGCGGTGACTAGCAGTCGCCCGCTCGGATCGCAGGCAAATGTTCGGACATGAAAGGAGTGCGTATCCGCGTGCTGAATGAGCGTCGGCTCTCCGGTGTCGGCGTCAATCGCGTAGACGGCAATGTTGTTCTCGCCTCCCGAGAATACGTTTTGCCCCTGGTGGTCGTGCGTTGCGTCTGCGCGATTTGCCACGTAGACAAAACGCCCGTTTGGATGGATATGGATCGCGCCGGCGAGTTGGCGTGAGTGCGCATGTTGAGGGGCCTTGAGCGTCTCTCGCGTGAAGGCCGGCGTGGACTCGATCTGACCGCCGGCGTATCGGAACATGTACAGGCGGTTGGTTCGTTCGTCGGATGCATAGAGCCACGGTTGAGTCGGGTGAAAATCGACATGGCGAGGACCGAAATCATGGCCATGATTCGGCGCCACCACATCGATCGGCTGGAGCGATTCTGCGGTGACGCGAAACGAGCGGAGCGCGCCGGGATCCTCAGGTTTATCTTCCACGGCTTTGTTCCCGCGGTCGACCACCAGGACGCGCTGTCCCGATGGGTAAAACATGACCTGGTGTGGGTAGGTTCCGAAGTGACTCTCTGGATCCTGCGCCTGGCATGCGCCGATCGTGAAGTCTGCGTTGAGGCGGTGCACCGTCAATGCGCCACGCTTGAAATTATGTGCATTGATGATAAATCGCCCTAAGGGGTCGACACACAGATGAACCGCTCGGTAGGCAAGGCGTACAGCTTGCCCGTGAGCAGTGAGTTGTCCGTCGGGCCCGAGCGAATAGGCGCTGACGTGGTTATGATTGGACTCAATCCTGGGCCCACCGTCGCTGGTTGAAACATACAGATAGTCGCCTGACGGATGCGGCCATGCGTATTGGACCTTCGAGGCAACCGTGATGCTCTCCATCTTCTGAAGTGTTGCGGTGTCCACGTCAATGGCGTAGCGCGTGATGACATCATCGACGGCGCTATAAAGTACGGCGCGGCTGCTCATTCAATTCTCCGAATGGTCAATCGTAAACATAGGAACGGACATGCCGCTTTCAGTGTTTTTAAACACGACCTTGACTCGCTGTTCGATGCCAATGCTGTCCAGGTCAACGTCGACAATATTCGTGAGCATCATCAGTCCCTCGTCAAGACGCACGTAGGCGATGCAGTACGGTGATGCGGCGCCACGGCGTGTGATGCTGAAGGTATAAATCGCTCCGGTTCCGGACGCCGCTATCCATTCGACGTCAGTGCTCCAGCAAAACGGGCATAACGCGCGTGGATAATGATGCGGTTGATGGCAAGCGTTGCACGTCTTCAGGAGCAGGCGGCCCTGCGCGGCTGCCTCGAAGTAGGGCTCATCGCCCGGGTTCAAGAGAGGGTCGCTGATTTTTCGTTCGGTGTAGGGGGTAGCCATGTTTTCACTCCCTTTCCATGATGACGGTGGCGGCCCCATGCCGATGACCTATTGCGCCGCCGATGCCGGTCGCAAGTGCCAGGGAACAGTTGGGGACTTGCACCTTGGGATGAGCTTCGCCACGGAGCTGGCGTACAGCTTCGATAATTTTGGTGATCCCGCCACGATTGGCGGGATGGTTGTTGCACAGGCCCCCTCCATCAGTATTGAACGGCAACTTGCCGATCCCCGAAATAAGGTTGCCATCCGCCACAAACTTGCCGCCTTCGCCTTTTTTGCAAAAGCCTAGATCTTCAAGTTGCAGAATGACGGTGATGGTGAAGCTGTCATAAATCGAGGCGTACTGGATGTCGGACGGCGACAAACCAGCTTCTTCGAAAGCGCGCGGGCCGGTCCATGCCGCGCCGGTGTAGCTGAGGTCAATACGTCCGCCCATCTGGTGTTTAGTGGACTCGCCACAACCGAGAATGCGCACTCTGGGTCTGTTAAGGGCTTTGGCGATCTCAGGGCGGGCCACGATGACGGCACCGCCGCCGTCACTCACGACGCAGGAGTCGAGGCGTCGCAAGGGGTCGGAAATCATGGGCGACGCTAGCACGTCTTCCACAGATACAACGTTTCGCAGCATCGCCAGTGGGTTGTGCTGCGCATGGTGCGAAGCGGCGACTTTGACCCACGCCAGTTGTTCACTGGTCGTGCCGTATTCGTACATATGGCGCATTGCGCACATGGCGTAGAGGTTCAGCGTGACGGGGTTGTATGGCATCTCGAAAGGTGAGTCAGGCAGATTGACGCCTCGCACTCGCGCTTGTACCCCGGAGATTCCCTCCGAGTTAGGGCGTCCGGCAAGGGTAATCAGCGCCACATTGCATCGACCGGCCGCGATCGCTTCTGCGGCATGTGCGATATGAGCAAGATAAGAACACCCCCCCATATCGGTGGAGTCCACGTGCCTTAATTTGTCCAGGTTCAGGTAGTTGGCCATCGACCATACGTTGCCACCGGGTGCGTCGCCCGCGCAAAAATAGCCGTCGATATCGTCTTTGCTTAACCCCGCGTCCTCAATCGCCCCTTTTGCCACCTCCGCATGGAGTTGAGCAACCGAGTGGTGGGGGGCTTTGCGTAGGGGGTGTTCGTACGCGCCGACGATATATGCGCTGCCTTTTATTGTCATATTTCGGGTCTCCTCAGTGCACGAAAGTGAAGCCTGAATGCCATTTTTATTGCTTTCATCCAGGGTGTCGGTCCGACGCCGGAGATGAAAGTTGTCTGTGTTACGGTTCCGGTGAGTGAAATCTGTACTGATTATCAGAACTCATGCTACCATCGATTTGACGTGGTTTGGAGCGCTGGATTGCGTTGCACTGAAATTACCGGGCCAAACCAGCCTGCATAGTGGAGGCGAGTGATTGCGAAAGGAGCTGGCCTTATTTTTTTTTGAAACAGGAAGATGAGATGAGCGAAAGCCAGATGGTCAGTTATGAAGTCGATGGCGTAGTTGCCGTAATCACGGTCAATAGCCCACCCGTCAATGCGCTGACTCCCGCAATGAGGGAGGGCATTATTGATAGCGTCACCCGCGCGAATGCCGACGCTGATGTAGCGGTGATCGTCTTGATCGGGGCAGGTCAAAATTTCATTGCAGGCGCTGATATTCGACAATTTGGCAAGGCCAGAACTGTGACAACCAGTATGAGTGCCGCCGCACTCGACGCCAGTGCCAAGCCAACCATCGCTGCCATTCACGGGTATGCGCTCGGCGGGGGGCTTGAGCATGCCCTGGCTTGTCATTATCGGATTGCATTGGCGACAGCAAAGCTCGGATTGCCCGAGGTGGCCATCGGACTGATTCCTGGAGGCGGCGGAACACAACGCTTGCCGAGGCTCGTTGGGGCGGCTGTAGCAACCGATTTGATTATCTCTAGCCGCCACGTCCAGGCCGCGGAAGCCTTAAGTATCGGTCTTATTTCCGAGATTGTTTCCGGTACCGAGCACAAAGACCTGCGTGATGCCGCCGTACGCTATGCGAAGTCCGTGGCTCACGTTCAGCCGCAACGCGTACGTGATTTAGTCCCTGAGCCGATGGATGCGAAGACTGTGGAAGTGTTGCTAGCGGCACGCCGCGTGGCAGTTAAAAAGTCCAAGCACAATAAAGCCCCGCTCTACGCCATTGACTGTATTGAAGCGGCCTTCAGCTTGCCATTTGACGAAGCGCTGGCCGTTGAGAAACAGCTGTTTTCGGAGCTGGAAGGTTCCGATGTCGCCAAGGCACTGCGTTACGCATTTTTTGCCGAGCGAGAGGCCGCCAAGGTGCCGGACGCGCCTTCCGATTTTAAGCCTCTTGGCGTCAAGTCTGCTGCGGTGATCGGGGCGGGAACGATGGGCGCGGGTATTGCAATCTGCTTCGCTGACGCAGGTATTCCAGTCAAGCTGCTTGAGGCGAGTGCCGAAGCGCTGGAGCGAGGTTTGCAGCGCATCCGTGATATCTACGCGATAAAGGTCAAGCGCGGACGCATGACCGCACAAGAGATGGAGGCGTGCCTTCGGTTCGTTCAACCTATCGCTGACTACGAGGCGCTCGGCGACTGTGATGTCGTCGTTGAAGCGGTGTTTGAACGGATAGATCTGAAGAAAGATGTGTTCACAAAACTTGATGCTGTGATGAAGCCTGGGGCGTTGTTGCTGACGAACTCGTCCGCCATTGATATCAACGTCATGGCCGACATGACAAGTCGACCGCATTATGTCGCTGGCGCACATTTCTTCGCTCCGGCAAACGCTATGAAACTGTGCGAAATCGTCAAGGGTGATCAAACCTCGATAGAAACAGTGGTTCGGGCCATGAAGATGGGTCGTGATCTAAAAAAAGTGTGTGCGGTATCCGGAACATGCGACGGCTTCGCGGCAAATCGCAGCCGCGCGCCGCTGGTCACGGAAATGATGCTGTTGCTTGAGGAAGGCGCGCGCCCAGAGCAGATCGATCGGGTCATGGTCGAGTTTGGTTACCCGATGGGGCCGTTTGCGGTCAGCGATTTATCTGGTCTGGATGTCAGCTATGACACGCGCCAGCGTCGGGCGGCGGCAGACCCACAGTATAGAAAGCTCCATGTTCCGGATCGGATGGTCGAAATGGGACGCAAAGGCCAGAAAAATGGGGCTGGCTGGTATCGCTACGAAGAGGGTGACCGCACACCCCATCACGACGAAGACGTTATGCAGATCATTGCGACCGTCGCCACAGAGCTTGGCACGGTTCAGCGCACCTTTACCGACAGCGAAATTCTCAAGCGTCTGCTGTTCGCCTCGATTAATGAAGCCTGCAAGATCCTGGATGAAGGGAAGGCATATCGGGCCAGTGACATTGATGTCATGTGGCTATACGGGTTTGGCTTCCCGCGTCACCGCGGCGGGCTGCTGTATTGGGCCGACACGTTGGGAGCCAAGGACATTTATGTGCAAGTGCAGGAATGGCATGAGCAGTACGGAAGACGTTGGGTCCCTAGCCCGCTGCTGGCTAAAGCGGCAAACGAAGGACTCTCCTTGAGAGAATTGAAATCAGTTATTTGAACATCACGGTCTCGATGGCCTGGTGTGTGAGAGTTGAATAGCGCTCGCGGGTTAATGAAAACAACGCCTCCTCTAGCTGGCCCATTGAGGGTTTAAAGACGCTTGCGATGGTCAGCTAAGGGGCTAACACGTAGAACGAAACGGAAGAAAATCATGAGCAGTGAAACGTCAATAGAAGCCTTGGACGAGGTTCAATTCAAAGTTTGGCAGTGCATTTTGTGCGGCTTCATGTACGAGGAGGAGGTGGGCATACCGGAGGAGGGCATACCTGCCGGGACTCGCTGGGAAGATGTTCCAGAGGATTGGATTTGCCCCGAATGTTCGGCGACAAAGCAGGACTTCGAGATGATTGAGATTTGATCAACGGCCCTTTCTGCGTATTGGGTTGTAGGGTTTTCGAGCTTGAGGTAGCGCCCCATCCCAAAATAACTTGTAACGCCGCCAGCAGCCGAACAAACCTTGGGATTGAGTAGTAAGCGGTTATGCCCCGCCTATTCGGGGCGTCTTCTCGTGCTCTTCATCTAACAATAAAAAAAGGACCGGCAGACTATGCAAGAGTTAAAGGCGCATTGCTTCGCTGACGACTTCATTTTCCTGGGCGCACCTCCCTCTGTATCGAAGCTGAAGGTTGAGGAAATGAGGAGGTCGGCCAATGCAGATTTTTGATTACATTGTCGTGGGTGCGGGGTCTTCGGGCTGCCCGGTCGCGCGCGGCTTGTCCGATGATCCCAAAAACACGGTGTTGCTCCTTGAAGCGGGCCCTGGTGCCGATCGTTTTTGGGTCAACACCCCGGCGGGGATGGGAAAACTCTATTTTCATAAGACGTTGAACTGGAACTTCCGTACCGCGCCAATGGACAAGCTTCAGGGGCGCCAGATGTATTGGCCGCGAGGCAAGTTGCTGGGCGGGTCCAGCTCCATCAACGGTATGGTGTTCATTCGCGGGCATCAGAAAGATTTTGATGGCTGGCGTGATCTGGGCAACCCAGGTTGGGGCTATGACGATGTGCTGCCTTATTTCAAAAAGATGGAGCATTTCGAGCGTGGTTGCGATGAGTACCGTGGTTCGACCGGCCCTCTGTGGATCAGTGATCCCGTCGTTAAAGAAAAAAGCAGTTATGACTTTATAGACGCTGCCAATCGCATCGGTATCCCGATGACTGAGGACATGAATGGCGCGGTGCACGATGGCGTAGGTTTCATGCAGCACAACATCCAGGATGGCCAGCGGATGTCGACCTACCGTGCATTTGTCGAGCCGGTGATCGAGCGGCCCAACCTGACAGTTCGAACCGGTTGCGAGTTGCAGCGTGTTTTATTCGAGGGACGCACTGCCGTCGGTGTCGAGATCCTGAGGAACGGCCGGTTGGAACGGATTTATGCCGCGCGTGAAATCATCCTGTCAGCCGGCTCTTTGAAAACGCCGCAGATGCTGATGCTGTCGGGTGTAGGGCCGAGGGACGAGCTGGAAAAACACGCCATTCCTGTTGTCCTGGATTCGCCGGGCGTCGGGCAAAACCTGCAGGACCACTTCTATATTCACACCGGGTTTCGTGCCACGCCAGACAGTTCCTATAACGCCAACCTGGTCGGCCTGCGTAAATATTGGGAGGGCTTTCGCTACCTGATGACACACAAAGGTTATCTGGCGCTGGGCTCTTCGCAGGTCGCGGCGTTTGTTAAAAGCAGGCCGGAGGAAGATTACGCGGACCTGCAGATCAGTTTCCGGCCGATGACCTTTCAATATTTTCCCGATGGCACGGTCGATGTTGAAAAACATCCTGGGCTCGGGGTCTCGGTCTACCAGTTGCGTCCCAGCACCACCGGGACTGTGAAGCTGCGCTCGACGAATCCGTCGGATCCGGCCGATTACACGCCAAATTTCTTGAGCAGTGATTACGACATCAATGCGGTGATCAGTGGCATCCGATGGATACGTAAAATCATGAGCAGCGAACCCATCAAGTCGCGCATCGTCGCCGAGGAAATGCCGGGCGCTCACGTGCGTACGGATGAGGATATCTACAACTACCTGGTCGAAAACGGAAACTCTGCCCACCACCAGGGCGGCACCTGCAAGATGGGCAACGATGCGATGGCGGTGGTGGATGAGCGTCTGCGCGTGCGTGGAATTGAGCGCCTGCGGGTTGTTGACGCTTCGATCATGCCGTTTATCACCTCGGGCAATACCAACGCGCCGTCCATCATGATTGGGGTTAAAGCCGCCGACCTGATCCGCGAAGACGCAGTAGTGCGTCGCACCAGCGAACAATTGATCGAAACTATTTAAGTGATAACCGCGAGCGCCATGACGCCAATCGTAGAGGCAATTCCAATGACCATTGAAACTCAGCATAAAGCCATCGCCGACGTTGCCCATCCGCGTGTCGGTCTGTTCATCGACGGTGAATGGATTTACGAACGTCCGTCGTGCTTTGAAGTGCTTAACCCGAGCACCGAAGCGGTGCTCACCAGCGTGCCAGGGGCCACGGCCGATGACCTGCAGCGCGCACTGGCCGCCGCTGAAAGAGGCTTCAAGATCTGGCGTGACACACCGCCGGCTGAGCGCAACATCATCATCAGTCGTGCCATCGCGGGCGTGCGGGCGCGCGCCGAAGAAATTGCTCAAATCATCACCCGCGAGAACGGTAAGCTGATTGCCGATGCTCGTGGCGAGGTTGAGCGTTCGGCGAGTTTCTTCGACTGGGACATGGCTCAGGCCCTGCGCGCTTACGGCACCATCGTGCCGGGTGAGGCGCAGATGCAAAAGCTGATTCTGCGCCAACCGATTGGCCCCGTCGCCGCGTTCACGCCTTGGAATGTGCCGCTGAGTGCACCGTCTCGCAAAATCAGCGGAGCACTGTGCGCGGGGTGCTCCATTATTTTGAAGGCCCCCGAGGAAACGCCTGGCGCCGCAGTGGCCATGGTTCAGTGCTTTGAGCAGGCCGGTTTACCCAAGGGCGTGTTGAATCTGGTGTTTGGCAATCCAGCGCAGGTGTCTTCGACGCTGATCGATTCGCCCGTGACCCGCATGGTGACCCTGACGGGCTCGGTGGCGGTGGGCAAGCACCTGAGTCGCCTCGCGGGCGCAGCAATGAAACCGGTGCTGATGGAACTCGGTGGTCATGCGCCGGTGATCATCTGCGAAGGGGTTAACGCGACCGAAATCGGCAAGATGGCGCTCAAGAGTAAAATTCGCATCAACGCTCAATGGTGCGCAGCGCCAGGTCGTTTCCTGGTGCACGAGAGCGTGTACGACGAATTTGTGGCGGCCTTTGTGGGGGCGGCTGAACAGGTGCATGTCGCCGACGGCATGGACCCCAAAGCTGATATGGGACCGGTCACCAGCGGTCGGCGCCTTGCTGCAATGCAGCATTTTGTCGATGACGCATTGGCACGCGGTGGCAAGGTTGCTGTGGGCGGCAACCGTGTCGGCGATCACGGTTATTATTTTGCCCCGACGTTGTTGGTCAATGCGCCACTGGATAGCGCCATCATGATTGATGAGCCATTTGGCCCCGTTGCTGTAGCGGTTCCTTTCAAGACCCTCGATGAAGCCATCGCGATTTCCAATAGTCTGTCTGTGGGCTTGGCGGCGTTTGCGTTTACCAATTCGCTCGAGGAGGCCGAGCGTTTAAGTCGTGAGCTGGATCTAGGCGTGTTGTCGATCAACCATTTCGGTGCGCCGGATCCGGATACTCCTTTTGGTGGCGTCAAAGACAGTGGTATCGGCCGAGAAGGCGGGCCGTGGAGCCTGGATTCATACATGGTGAGCAAAACGGTACTGCAGAGGACGGTACGCGTCTGATTGATGGGACCATCCTGTCACACATTAGGATTCGGGTGCTTTCGTTGATTTCAGTGATCACATGCACCCGAATTTCGCTCATGCGTATAACGGTTTTACGGGTGTGAATTCGTTACGAGATGTCTCTCGCAGTAGAGTCAGCACGTGGTTACACCCCTCATGTCAACGTCTATCGTGGTTGGGTTTATCACTCGATGTCTACCCAGCCGCGACAAGGCGATGCTTGAATTGATGCATTCCCATTCTGGGATGACTATCAGTTAATTCATTGTTTTGTCGCATAAATATTGTTAGCTCCGTTAGCTGTTTTCGCTGAGGGCAAGACCTCCGTCATTGTTCAATATCGTGTGAACACACTGAAGGGTGGAATCAGACACTACTGAGGAACGTTCATCAGCGTTTTAACAATGTGCCCTGTAGTCAGCGCTCAACCCTGGATCTAAGGTTGCCTCATCGGCGGCAGAATAGCTTTAACCGGTTTGATAGCGACGACATTCAATAGCGGTGAGGGCTACTGCATACAGTTGTCATTTCATCGTTACCCAACCCGAGCAGGAGGGAATATGAACATTACAGCCGTTAATACTCTGGAAATACGCTTAATCGAAGAGGCTGATCAAGGCTTCGAATTGAGTTTGAAGGAATACGCGGCAGTTTTTGAAAGAGTACCCGAATGCTTGGGCTATAGCGTGACTCGCAGCATTTATGAAACGAACTTATGGGTCTTCAGCGGTTACTGGAGCGCTGAGTCGGCAATGACTGCACACTTTAAGAGTGAGTCGATGACCGCGTTGGTCAATCACTTGATTGCGTCCTACGCTAACTTGACGTTCGCCAGTTTCGCGCCTCGAATTGGAGGGGCAGCGATATGAAGCTTGATGAGGCGCTATTTAACGAAATCGACCTCAATGCCTTGTTCATTCTCCTGGTGGTTTACCGTGAGCTGGGTGTGACCCGTGCAGCTGAGCGACTCAACGTAAAGCAACCAGCGATCAGCAACACGCTAGCGAAGCTGCGCATCCATTTTCAAGACCCCTTGTTCGTCCGGCACTCCCGAGGCCTTAAACCCACGCCTAAGGCGAATGAAATCATACGAGAGTTGGCACCGGCACTGATGAAAATTCAGAAAATTTTATTTGCTACGGGGCGGCAAGCAAGGTTTAGCGACGCTCGTTAATTTAGTGTCGGATGTTTCGTCGATAGGTCTTTCACCCCAATTGGAGCCGCAGTATCGAACTGCAAGCTCATCGCGTAACTATTGCGCCCGCACCAGGAGCTTATTGATGAAATTGATATTTGCTGTGTCTGCGCTAACCGCAACCTTTGCCATCTCCGGTTCTGTGCATGCGGCCGATGGCCCGGAAAATCGCGCTATGCACGTTCTCAGGAACGGAGAGCAGGCCTCTGTAGTGGGGGCGCCCAACAATTTTGTCGGTACCGTCAGAGTCGATCCATTATTTGCAGCGCGAACGCCGTCGAGGGTTACGGCAGGCGCTGTAACATTTCCGCCCGGGGCTCGGTCGGCCTGGCACACCCATCCGATGGGCCAAAATCTGATCGTTACCGCGGGTGTTGGGTGGGTCCAGCAAGAGGGTGGAGAGAAAATCATCATCAAGCCTGGTGACGTGATTTGGACGCCCCCAGGTGTAAAGCATTGGCACGGGGCCACGAACACCACTGGCTTGACGCACTTGGCTATTCAAGAGACGCAGGACGGGAAAAATGTCGAGTGGCTGGAGCAGGTAACTGACGAGCAGTACGAAGCCTCTCGATGAAGCTTTTCAGGCTCCAATGATCGGTCTGAAATTAGGGGCGAGTTCGCTGGGCTCGTCACCCGTGGCCTGTTTCTCGTTGTCGAAATTTATGCGTGCATTATTCTGTTACATAAATGCTTGGGCCCTGTGCTCAGTCGCAAGCTCGATGCACGTAACTGACTGGGTAACCCAAAGATTCTTCATAGGTAGCGCCCGTATGCCGGGAGTAGATGCTGGGCTCTGCAGGTCAATTCTTCTCGCGCTACAATTCCTATTGATCAGTATGGTGCATGGGTGCATTCAGTTTCATGTGATGTTTTTGGGGCAAGTGTCCATTAAATTAGCATCGACGAAATGATCCTTCGTGGGCTTAGAGGTAATCCCCTGAGGGCATACTTCGCGTCATCGAAGCCTGATGCGTCGTCGTTCAAGTAACAGGTCTGATGACTGAAGCAACTTGGAAATAGAAATTCGTTTCAATGCCCGCCATGAAAATGTGGCGACTGTTGAGTTAGTCGAACTGGCGAACGTTGAGTTTGGGTCCTGACGCGTCGTTATGGATATCCCCCCGTTGGTTTCATGATTAAGGAACAAAACGATGAAAAAATTATTGTTGTCGCTGGCCCTGCTGGCGAGTTCATTCACCGCACTAGGAGCCGATATGTCCAACGGCGCAGACAATTTTTACAAAAGCGATAAGGTTACCGAACAGAAGGTTTCCTTCAATAATCAGTACAAAATGCAAATTGTAGGCAATTTGTTTGTCCCGAAGAATTTGAATAAGGACAACAAAAATCCTGCAATTATCATTGGCCACCCGATGGGGGCGGTCAAAGAGCAAAGCTCAAATCTGTACGCGCAGAAACTTGCGGAACAGGGTTTTGTGACGCTCGCGATAGACCAGTCCTATTGGGGGGAGAGCGCGGGCGAGCCACGCAACGCCGTAGCGCCCGATATCTACTCCGAAGCGTTCAGCGCGGCGGTGGATTACCTGGGAACCCAGTCGTACATTGACCGTAGCCGTATTGGCGTTTTAGGTATCTGTGGCAGCGGGAGTTTTGTCATCAGTGCCGCCAAGATTGATCCTCGGATGAGGGCGATCGCAACCGTAAGTATGTACGACATGGGGGCAGCTAACCGCGATGCACTGAAGCATTCGCAGACGCTTGAGCAGCGCAAGCAGATCATTGCCGAGGCGGCAGAGCAGCGTTATGTAGAGTTCACCGGTGGTGAAACCAAGTACACCAGCGGGACCGTGCAAAAACTGGACGCCAACACCCATCCGATCCAACGCGAATTCTACGATTTCTATCGCACGCCGCGCGGTGAATTTACCCCGGCTGGGTCTTCACCAACCCTGACGACGCACCCAACGCTGACTAGCAACGTGAAGTTCATGAACTTCTACCCGTTCAGCGATATTGCCTCGATTTCGCCTCGCCCAATGCTGTTCATCGCGGGCTCTGAAGCGCACTCGTTGGAGTTCAGCCAAGAGGCCTACAAGCTCGCTGGTCAGCCTAAGGAATTGGTCATTGTACCTGGCGCCGGTCATGTGGATCTCTACGACCGGGTGAACCTCATCCCGTTCGACAAGCTGACTTCTTTCTTCCGGACCAATCTGAAGTAACTCCACTTTTGAAGCCGCTACTCCCAACCTCCTAATCCAGAAGGTTTGAGGCTTCAAGTCTGCACGTAGGTCGTAGTGCGCATCGCTCGACCTGCGTGTTCCAAGTAGAGTCATCCCTTTGAGTCTTAGTGGCTCCCGTTGGCCCCGCACACTGTGCAGGGCCTTTTTTTATTTATATCTACTCGTGCCGTAACGCGGCGATCAATAGCGCCATCGCCCCTGAAGGCTGTCGGCGGCTTGGGTAGTAAAGGTGCAGTCCTGTCCAGAGCGGACACCAATCTTTCAGTACGGGGATCAGGTGTTTGGCCGTTACGTAGGGTTCGGCGATGTCTTCAGGGACATACGCAAGGCCCAAGCCTGCTACCGCAGCGTCGAGGCAGTCATAGATGCTGTTATAGATAAGTTGACCCTCGACGCGCACGTTCACTTCGCGCCCGTCCTTTTCAAACTCCCAAGGCCACAACCCCCCATGTGTGGGAAGCCGCAGATTGATGCAGTTATGCTGCATCAGATCTTCCGGCTTTTCGGGTTCAACGCGGTTGGCAAAGTAGCGCTTGGTGGCCACTGCGGTAAAACGGGTGTCCGGACCGATACGCACGGCAATCATGTCCTGGGCCACAGCCTCGCCCAGTCGAACCCCCGCGTCGAATCGATCGGCGGCGATGTCGATAAGCCCGTTGTCAGCGAACAATTCGACCTTGATGCCAGGGTACTTCGGCAGGAATTTTTTCAGCTTGGGGGAGATGACCGATCTGATCGGATGATCCGACGCGGTGATGCGTATGGTGCCGGTGGGGCTCTCGCCCAACTCTGACAGCGCCAGAAGTTCAGCGTCGATCTCTTCAAACCGGGGGGCTACCGTTTCCAGTAGTCGTACACCGGCTTCTGTTGGAGAGACAGAGCGCGAGTTGCGCGCAAGCAACCGCGTGCCGAGACTTCGTTCTAGCGAACTGACAGCATGGCTGACTGCAGATTGGGATAAACCCAGATGCGCTGCCGCGCGTGTGAAACTTTTTTCGCGGGCGACGGCGATAAAGGCCATCAATCCGCCAAAGGACTGCTTAAGGATGTCGTCTTGCATGGCTTCGGTGACCGTCATGGATGCGCATGAACAATAACATTTTGGGGCGTCGTTCATCGAACTGGCGGATCCCGGTTAAACGGTATCGGAGAGATCCTTTGCTAGGTGAAGTGAGGCGCTTGTGGTGGCTGTCTTGATAGTCTCGGTAGGCCTTTGCAGTTGAGAACGGCGTTATACCGTGATCTGACGAGGATTCGCCAAACGAATAACCAAGCGCGCCACAAAGGCTCCCGTCAGGATGACCGCAAATAACCGAAGGGTTTGCATGGCCAGCACCAGTCCGACGTCGGAGTGCGTGTCCACTGCGATAATCGCCATGGTATCGAGGCCGCCTGGGCTAGTGGCCAAATAAACTGAGAGAAAGTCTTTACCTGACAGTGTCGCCAAAAACCAGGCTGACAATGCGCAGAGCGCGATCATCAGCACCGCCCCAAGAATCATCGCCGGTAGGCGCCGCCAGACGTACTCGATGGTGGGGCGATCAAAGCGCAAACCAACGTAGCACCCAATTGCGCCGTAGGCGGTAGCGAGCAACCAGTTAGGCAGCGTGATGTGCAGCAGTCCGCTGATCTGCAGGGTGCCGCCGAGCAATAACGGCATCAGAAGCGCACCGGCCGGCAATCGATTTCCCAGTGCGACCCCCACCAGCAGGGTGGCGACGGTAAGCCCCAGATTCACCAGGCCGAAGCTTTGCAGCGTGACCTCTGTAGCATGCACTTCGCTGCCGCCAGCCGGAGCACCTAGCCAACGGCTCACCAGTGCGCCGATCACAACCACGCATACCACCCGCACATACTGCAGAGTCGCGACCACGCGTGAATCGGCGCCATAATCATCGGCCATCGAGACCATCGCTGAGGCGGCGCCTGGAGAGGTGCCCCAGGCTGCGGTGCTGGCCGGAATACCCATTCGCACCAACGCAAGCGCCACCAACGCGCTGAGGCTGACCGTCACCAGCGTAGCGAACAGCATCATCGGCCAGGACTGTACGATTGAAACGAGCACCGCCAGTGTCATCGAATGAGCTACCAGTATGCCGATGCAGCCCTGGCCAAGCTTGAAGGCATAGCGGTGCATCCGAATGCTCGCACCGCACACTCCGAAGCCGATGGCGACCAGCATCGGGCCAAGGAATTGGCCAGCCGGAACGGCTAATAATTTCAGCAGATAACCGCCGGCACCGGCCAGAAGTACAAGCGCCAACCATTGAAGGGGAGCGGGGTAGGCGTGCAAGGAAAATCGGGCTGAAGAAGACAAGAATTGTGCTCCAAACGCTGGTCGCCCTGAAGGCGTGGCATCGCGATCGATGTGCTGATAATTATTGATAGCGTGTTTGATAAAGTCTATTTTCTAATATCGATTGATTGATAATTTTGGTTGATGGATATGGATCTGCGTGACCTTACCTACTTTGAAACCATTGCCGAGTTGGGCCATCTGGGGCGGGCTGCGCAAAAGCTCAACCGTAGCCAGCCTGCGCTGACCAAAAGCATCCAGCGGCTGGAGGAGTCTCTGGGTACGCGCCTGTTTGAGCGGGAGGGGCGGCGGATCAAGCTCACGCCGGTGGGGGAGTTGCTGAAGGTGCGCGGCAAGCAGCTGCAGCAAAGCGTTGCTGAAACTCAGCGAGAGATCCGCGATTTTGCTGACGGTGTGATGGGCAATATCCGCTTGGGTTGCGCTGCTTCGATGGCTGACCACCTGCTCCCGCACCTGACGGCAACGCTGCTGTCGCGTGCGCCGCAGATCACCTTGAACCTGGTCATCGGCCAGGACGATTTACTGCGTGAGTCGCTTTTTTCCGGGCGCTTGGACATGGTGATCTGCCCGCAATACGAAGCGGATCCGTTGCTGGAGTTTCATGCATTGTTCAACGATGAAGCGGTGGTGGTAGCGAGTCGTCGCCATCCACTGTTCAGCGCCGATTATCAATTGCGCGATTTGTGCCAGTACCATTGGGTACTGCCGGCCACTACCGTGCCGTCCCGGCGCTGGATCGACAACGCGTTTCAGTCTAGAGACCTGCCTTTGCCTCAGGTGCAAATCGAAACTACATCGATCTCTTTATTGCCTCGTCTTATAGGTGAAACCCACCTGCTAAGCTTTTTGGCCCGGGAGACCCTTGAAGACGTGAAGGGGGTCACGCACCTGCGTGAGGTAAAGCTGGCGGAAACCACTATGAAGCGCACCATCGTTGTATTCGTTCGGGCGGGGGCCTATTTATCGCCTGCGGCGCAAAGACTGCTGAGTGTTCTCAAGGGTAAGGAAGCACCGTTCTTTATCGGGGGATCGAATGCGTGAATGCAGCATGGGCCCTTAAGGGCCGCGAGCAGGGGCATGGGTAATCTTTGTTGATCTTGAAACCGAAAGCACCAATGCGTAAAAGTGAGCAATGCAGCAATGTAGAGGGAGCGTAGACCTTTTATGTCGGTTCTACGTACCGCAACTCATCAATCAATACCTGCATGGCTCGAGACTTCTCGCGTTCGCTGGAATAGTAAAGATGCAGCCCCGGAAATGTCCTCCACCAGTCGTCCATGACAGGGACCAAGGTGCCGTCATCAACGTGGGATTGAGCGATGTCCTCGGGAACATAGGCAAGCCCAAAACCTGATACAGCAGCATTCAGGATCTGGTTGATGCCGTTGAATATGAGTTTGCCCTTCACCCTCATATTAATTTCCTGCCCGTCCTTCTCCAGTTCCCACGCGTACAATCCGCCCCGAGTCGGCAAGCGCATATTTATACATTCGTGCCCCAGAAGATCTTGTGGCTTGGCGGGCATTGCACGGGACTCCATGTAGGAGGGTGCAGCCACGATCATAAAGCGCATGTCCGGGGCAATACACACGGCTTCACTCCCGGCCGCTAGGCCGTCGCCGAGTCGAATACCGAAGTCAAAGTGGTCGGCCACGATATCTGTCATGCCATAGTCGATAGCGACTTCTACGCTGATTTGCGGATACTTTGGCAGGACCCTGGCCAGTTTTGGCCAGAGCACGGTATCGATAACATGGTCGGTAGCCGTGATTCGAATATTACCGGCTGGGGTGTCGCCAAACTCGGTCACAGCAATCAGTTCGGCCTCAATTTCCTTAAGTCTAGGCTCGACCGTAAGTAGCAGGCGTTCACCGGCCTCGGTGACAGATACACTCCGGGTGGTTCGCGTGAGAAGGCGTACTCCGACCCGTGCCTCAAGCCTCTGAATGCAATGACTCAGCATGGATTGGGATATCCCCAATTGGGACGCCGCTCGCGTAAAGCTGTGCTCCCGCGCAACGGCGATAAGTGCGAGCAAGTCGCTGTAGTGTTCCTTTGGCATTAATCGACTCTCTGCATGGAAGCGGATACTTTAACAGCTGAAGCGCGTGCTTATGGAACAGCATTGATCAATTTGGGTCATGCCTTCATTCACAATCAAGCCTTCCTCTTGGAGCCATCCGGGTTTCTAATGAGCATGAATCTACAGGAGACATGCATGAAAATTGGAATTCTTGGCTCCGGCCGAATGGGCAGTCATCTGGGCACGATGTTTGCTAAGGTTGGTCATGAGGTCAGCTTCAGTTACTCGCGAAGCCAGCAGAAAATTGCCGATCTGGCTGCCTCGGTTGGTAACAATGCGCGGGCAAGTACGCCAGCGGAAGCTGCGCACGATGCTGATTTATTGCTCCTCGCCGTGCACTGGCTCCAAGTACCTGATGTGCTCAGCCAAGTGGGCAGTTTGAAGGGGAAGATAGTCATGTCCTGTTGCAATCCTTTAAACGCGGAGGACACTGAACTCGTCATTGGACACACCATGTCCGGTGCGGAAACGCTGTCACAGATGATTCCGGACGCCCACGTCGTGGCAGCCTTCCAGGCGACACCCAGCGAGGTCATGTTCGATGTCTTCGCGGCCAGAGGAGAGGCGCTACGTCCCAGCCTGATCTTTTGTGGGGATGACGCAGCCAGCAAGGCACAGGCGGCGAATCTCATCAGCCAGGTTGGATTCGATCCGGTGGATGCTGGGGCTCTTAAAAATGCCCGTTACATCGAGCCATTCGGAATGCTTTCGGGGGTACTGGCCTATGAGACAGACCAGGGGCCGGACTGGGCTTATCGTTTTGGACGGTTTGACCAGCTATTCAAAGGCCGTTCCCGCGCTTGAGCAATAGCCCTGGATGAACTCACCGTTTCTGCGATGCTTCGGGTTCTTATTTGTATGCCTGTGTGTCTGGAACTGGGTAGAAAGTCAGCAAATACCATCCAAGACATTTGTAGAGCTTTGGATAGCGAATATGGCACTAGCTCATGAAGCTTCTTCGAGATAATAAAACATGATTGCTTTGAAAGCGTCACTCAGGAGCGGCGTAAAAGAAAAACTCGCCAGGGGTGAGTCGGTGTATTCGATGACCGCTCGCCTTGTCACAACCTTCGATATCGCCAGTATTGCCTACACCGCAGGTTTTGACTCGCTGCACATCGATATGGAACACAGCAGTTTTTCCCTGGAAGCTGCTGGGCAGCTGTGTATGGCTTGTATCGGCTTGGGCGTGACCCCGTTTGTGCGAGTACCCAGCCCAGACCCACACTTCATTGCCCGCATGCTCGACTCAGGTGCCTTAGGCATCGTTGTCCCAAGGGTGCAGTCGGCCCGGGATGCCAGCGCAGTCGTGCGAGCTGTCAGGCATGCGCAGTTTCACTATCGATCACCGCCCGCAACAGACGCTAGGCAGCCGCTCGACGAAGCAACGATGATCATTGCGATGATTGAGTCGCTGGAGGGCCTTGACGCAGTCGAGGAAATTGCCGAGGTGGATGGCGTGGATATTCTCCTGGTGGAGGGCAATGAACTCAGCAGCGCTCTCGGTGTTTCTGAGGAGATGGACCATGATCTGGTGCGTAACGCCTACAGGCGTGTACTGCATGCGTGTCTGGCGAACAGTAAGGTATTAGGTATCGGTGGGCTAGGCAGCCGGCCTGACTTGATCAAAGAGCTGTTGGCATTGGGCGCACGGTATGTGTCGACCGGCAATGACAGCTCATTTCTTCTTGATGCGGCAGTACGAAAACGCCAACAATTTACTTAAGCCGCCTGGTCTAAGGCGTCGTTCCCACACATAGATCCGGACATGCTCTTGTCGAATGCAGTTGGCCCAGAGCGCATAGCGGGCGTGATTGCTTCTACCGCCGGTAAAGAAGCTATCGGGTCCGACCTGAAGCCGCCGCCTCGATTGATCTGCCAGATTCATAGCTGCAATCGCTATGGGCTAGCTGTTTTCAGGCGATCGCCTGATACCTTGTTTTCGCAACGGAATGACTGTTGCCCAACTCAAGGAATAGGACGTTCATGAAAATACGCGTACGCCGGTTACTGTCAGTATTTGCGGCGGTTATCGCTATTCTTGTCATCGGTGTGTATACCTTTCTTCACGCGCCCCTATTTGGAAGATTTCCCGACGGTGAGCGACTCTCGCGTATTGAGCGTTCACCTCATTACGCCGATGGAGAATTTCATAACCAGATCGCCACACCACTGCACACTGCCGGTAGCAGTGAGCTTTCAATCTGGATGGACAAATTTTTCGGCGAGACAGGCAAACCGCGGCCCAGCATTGTAATGCCTTCCGTAAAAACCGATCTCAAAGCATTGGACGTCAATCAAGACCTGGTGATCTGGCTCGGGCATTCGTCGTACTTTGTCCAACTCGCGGGCAAGAGGATTCTGATCGACCCGGTCTTCAGCGCCAATGCGGCGCCGATTCCCTTGGCGAATGAGGCATTTGAAGGCACCAGTCTCTATTCCGCAGACGACGTGCCTCAAGTCGATGCGCTACTCATCACCCATGATCACTACGATCACCTGGACTACCCGACCATCACGGCGCTCCGCTCCAAAGTCAACCAAGTCGTGACGGGTTTAGGCGTGGGGGCTCATTTTGAAGCCTGGGGCTACGCAAAGGCGCAGGTAAGTGAAGCCGACTGGTACGACTCCGTCTCCGTTGGGCGAGACTTGACCCTCTACGTTACCCCCGCAAGGCACTTTTCGGGACGTACGTTCACGCGGGATAAATCGCTCTGGGTTGGCTATGCATTGGTGTCAGCGCAGCGGCGAATTTTCTTTAGCGGAGACACCGGGTATGACACGCACTTCTCTGAGGTCGGTCGGCGGTATGGCCCCTTTGATTGGGTGGCACTGGACACCGGGCAATACGACCCGCGTTGGGCGAATGTGCATATGAATCCGGAGCAGGCAGCTCAAGCCGCCGAAGACCTGCGTACCAAAGCTTTCACACCCGGACACGTAGGCCGTTTCAGTATTGCACCCCATGACTGGGATGACCCCTTCAAGCGCGTGACGGCTGCCAGTGAGGGGCGGGGTTATGTGCTCTGGACGCCTATTATTGGTCGTCCGGTGTATCTGGATGGGCGCCCTCAAACGTTTGAGCGCTGGTGGGAAAGGCTTAAGTAATGATGGGGCGCAATCCGCCCATGAAGAGAAAACACCTCGAACGGGCTGATCCTTAGAGTAAAGAGAGCGGGTAGATGATGAATACCCGGTTTTCATTAAACTCGTTGGTGCTGTAGTCGCGACGACTCCTCGAGTTACGCCATACCACGTTGAGGTTCTTGAGCGTGCCGCTCTGTACGGTATAGGCCAGCTCAAATTCACGACCTTGCTCCTTGCCATCGGTGATGGCGCCGGTATGGACGTTTTTACCGCTGATATAGCGGTTCATCAGGGTCAGGCCAGGTATGTCAAAAATTGCGAAGTCCAGGTCATGACGCACCTGCCAGGATTGTTCCTTGGCGCTATCAAAACTGGAGCCGTAACTGTCGTTGGCCAGGGTGCCACCGCTGGTGCCGTTGACCTTGAGCCACCCATCATCGCCGCTGACTTTCTGCAAACCCACAGACAGCGTGCTGCCTTTAAATCTGGCGGACAGCAGGGCATAGGCGGTTTTGTTATCCAGATCGCCGGCCAGTTTGCTGCCATCTTCCTCGCCCCAAAAGTAGCCCAGGTTTGCTCCCAAGGTTACGTCGCCGATAGGCTGGCTGTGCAGAAGGTTGAGGAACTTCTGTCGATAGATGTTCTCCAGTTGGGCATACCACATGCCGACCTGAGTGCGTTTTTGGTTGAAGGTGTATTCGCCTCCGCCGAAGTTGAATCGATTCGATGTAAAGGCGCCTCGACCGTTGAGGGACATCTCTTCCATGCTTGCATCGTTACGAGGGCTGTTGCCCCGGAATTGGCCGCCATACAGGCTCAGGCCGCTGAGTTCCTTGGAGGTGACCTGACCACCACGGAACGTTTGCGGCAAGGAACGACCGTAGTCCGAGCGCAGGATGGGTAAGACCGGCATCCACTCGCCGATTTTCAATTCGGTGTTGTATATCTTGGCCTTGGCTGCAACACCCAGACGCCCAAAGTCATCCGCCGGGCGGCCATCATCATGGGTCGGCAATAGACCCGTGCCGCTGGTGCCTTTACCACCGTCTAGCTTTACCGAATACAGACCTAACACATCTACACCGAATCCCACTGCACCTTGGGTAAAGCCAGATTTGACGTCCAGAATGAAGTTTTGCGTCCACTCTTCGGCCTCGCCTTGAGGTGCGCTGCTATCGGGGTAGGCAGGATTGGTGAAGTTACGGTTGATGTAGGCGTTGCGAAAGTTAAGGCTGGCTTTGGTGTCATCGACAAAGCCTTCGGCTGCGGCCAGCAGCGGAAAGGCCAACGTTATGCTGCTGAGCCCCAACAGGATCGTCAACCGGATGTTTTGAAATATCATTATTGTTGTTCTTCCTTTTTGGATAAAACGTCCTCGGCTACTGGCCAGTGAGTTAACGATAAGGATGCGTGTGTTAACGGGAAAGGTGGTTTTAGAGGTGAGGGCTTCGGTTTTAGTGAAGGGTGGGGCGGGGGCGATTCAGCGATGTTGTCGCACGTTTTGTCTGTGGTGCGAGTTTAGGGCTCAAGCGCTGCTAGACCTTCGGCTCGCCAATGGCTTCCCGAAGTGCGGGTGTGGATGGGCGCTTACGCACAGGGGTAGCGATACGAGTCAGGAACAGGCAGAGCTGCGCGAGCAGAGTCGCACCTAACATGATCAAGCCAGCCGCAATGCCTGGCTGATTGCTGAAGGAGGCCAAGGTCGCACAAATAGCGCCCACGATCATTTGAGTGCAGCCATACAGCCCCGATGCCGAACCCGCCGCGAGGGGTCTGACATTCAATGCTTCAGCCAATGTCAGGGGAATCGTCAAGCCAGCGCCCAGTGTGAACACAAACAAGCTGATGAGTATGGTTGAGAGTTGGAGGGTGCCGGTGATCATCAAAGCACTGAAACACAGCGCACCCAGCAGACTTAGCATACTGCCCGCCAACATAATGCGCTGAGATGTGGCGCGTCCAACCAGCAAGCGCGTGATGACACTGCCGACAGCAAACCCCACGATATTGAAGCCGAGAAAGATGCCCACCTCGTGTGTGGGTCGACGTAGCTGATCAATAAAAATGACGGGGGCTGATGCAATGAATGCGTAAATGGAGGTGGACGCGCAACCGCCGGCAACTGCAAAGCAGACAAAGTCACGGTTCTTCATCAGGTGCCAGTAATTGTCCAGGACCGTACTCATGCTTCGCCGTGGACCAGTTGCTGTTTCCCTCAGCAAAAAACACACGGTAACAAGGTTAAAAATGCCTAAAATCGATAACACCGCAAAAATTGATCGCCAGCCGAAAAAATCAGATAACAACGATCCCATGATAGGGGATAGGCCGGGAGCCAGCAGCACCATCATGTTGAGCAGAGACAGCGCCTTTGCCGCCGAATCGCCGACGTTGCAGTCCCGCACAATGGCTCGTCCCAGAACTAACCCGGCACCCGCGCCCAAGCCCTGGAAAAGGCGCGCGGCAATCAGCACGTCGATCGAAGGAGAGACGAACGCCGTCAGACTGGACAGTGCATACAGCGCAATGCCCGAGATCAGGACCGGCCGGCGGCCAAATCGATCCGAGAGCGGGCCGTATATCAGTTGACCCGCACCCAGGGCGAGTACATAGATGCTTAAAGTCAACTGCGCCACCGTAGCGCTGACACCCCACCCGGCGCTTACCAAAGGTAAGGCGGGTACGAAAATGTGCATCGACAATGAGCCGCCTACGGTGATTAGCGCAAGCAGCCATATCGGTGCTGGATCTGAGGCGTGCGATTCACCGTCTTCTTTAATGGCCAAGATGACGGCAGGCGCGGAGTGAGAGATTTCAGCAGGTCTATTCATACGTGAAAGTGTAAACAAGCGCACGCCATAGGATAATTAGGCAAAACTGGATTAGGTTTTCTCATATTTGGAATAGTGGTAGCGATCTATGATGGATTTCGACGCAGTCCGGATGTTTTTGCGCGTGGTGGAGCGTGGTGGCTTTACCTCCGCAGCCAAACATATGAGGGTCCCGGTCAGCACGATCAGCCGCAAGGTATCGATACTTGAGGATGACCTGGGTGTCCCCTTGCTCCACCGCAGCACGCGGCGCGTATCGGTGACGCAAGCGGGCTTGGAGTTCTACGAAAAATGTCTCAAAGCTGAAATGGCGCTGGATGAGGCAGAGCACACTGTTCGCACTCAGCGCGACGAGCCGGTTGGGCTGCTGCGAGTATTAATGCCTTATGCCTTGGGGCTGAACACGATAGAACCCACACTGGCGACATTTCGGCGACTTTACCCACTCATAAAACTGGAGCTGACGTTTGAAAACCTGCCGCTTGAATTGATCGAGCATGGGTTCGATGTAGCTTTGAGGCGAGGACCTTTACCCGACTCAGGCTACTTGTTTCGCCGTTTAGCCATGGCGGGCGCTAAGCTCGTTGCAGCGCCCCACTATTTGGATCGCGTCGGCCGGCCCAAGACGCCAGAGGAATTGTCGCGCTATGACCTGATCGCCTTTGGTCGAGCCGCCCCAACCGTCTGGCGACTCAGAAATGAATCAGGTCAGATAGTCGAGGTTGCATTTGATCCTGTGCTGGCTGCCAATGAATCAATGGCACTGGCGCCGCTAGCAGTGGCAGGCGCTGGTGTCGCGCTACTTTCACCGCAGATTTCCAGGAAATACATAGAGGATGGAAGTCTGGAGCGGGTATTACCTGGCTGGGATAGGGAACAGCAAACAGAGATCGTCGCGATCTATCCAGCACAGGCGGCGTTGGATCGCAAAGTGCAGCTATTCGTTGACCACTGTCTCGAAGTTTTTTCGACCTGGGACGAAATGGGGCAGGTGGCAGAGCTGCTCGACTGAAATCCTCATTGGAAAAACCGCTTACAGCCCTTTGGAAAGACTTGAGGTTTCCATTGCTTATCGCGTGATTTATGCCGCGCAGGTACACGGAATGTTGTAGATGCTTGCGATCAATTCAGTGCGACGACTTGAGCGTCACAAACTCATGGGGCACGGATAGGCGACGATTTCCAGTCCGTGGTCGAGCATGCTACCTGGATAAGCCTGGTGAGGGCTTTTCGACGCAGGGAAGTGCTGGGTCAACTTGGCGTAGTGCTCCAGTGGCGAGCAATACAGCGCTGCGAATTGTGTGAGAGCGAAGTACGTTGCCAGACGATGTTCCATCCGCTTCTGCCGGCCTGGGGTAGGCAGCAGCGATGCAGCCGACTCCTGTCGCATCGGGCCTTTTCTTTTTGCTGCATTCTCTGCCGAAGCGGTGGCGTTTGTGTTGGAGCACCGTGAACATTGGCTGTGTGATTCATGGCTCACTCCGTGGGAAAAAATAAGAGCTTACGGTCGACGGGCGGCGATTGCAGTTCAGATGTTAATGAATTTGGGTTCGCATTTCTGGTGGCAGAGTCGGACGTCATAATGGCTGCTTTGTGCCCATTTGAATCGCCGATATTTAGTCCCTCCAGTCTGTCCTGGCCGATCATGATCTCTGTGAGCTTCTCGCTCAGCAGGTTCCAAGCCGCTTTTTTCTCTTTGGCATAATCATGGTGTAAGTAGTGACGACGGACCCGAGAACCTGCCAGTACGTGGTTCTGACACCGGTCTATCACGTCAAGGCTTATACCCCAGGCTTGCATCATGGTTGCACCCGTCCGTCTCAGGTCATGGGGTGTCCATTCCCCGTTCGTCCCCCCTGACAGCACCAGGGTGTCATCATGTCGGCGATGAGAAAGAGGCTTGCGATTTTTGAAGCGTGACTGGCGGTCTCCCACCTGTTTGCTGACGACCTTGAGATCGACATGACCATCATGATGCTTTGCGGGGAAGCACCATTGAGAGTTTCCTGTGAGCAGCCGAAGCTTGCTGAAATAGCGGATCGCAAACGTAGATAGGAATACGTGGTGGTCCTGTTTCTTTCCCCGGCGACCTTTGACGTTTGCCACGGGAATAAACCAGACGCCATTTTCCAGATCAACGTTTTTCCATTCGGCCTGAAGCAGTTCACCGATCCTGCATAACGTCCCCAAACAGATCCAAAGCGCAAATTGGGACTCTGGTTTGAGTGGGCGAATCCCATCATATTTTTCGCCGGCAGGTAGCGCTGCGTAGTCCGCAGTCATTTTTTCAAAGCGGTGGTGTAGTTCTTGAAGTTCGCTAGAGGAGAGGACCCGAGTTCGCTCCTCCTGGTAGTCACTGGGTACCAGTTTGTTGATTTCGACCAAGTCTGCTGGGTTTCCGTCAACTAGCAATGTTCGCCACGGCTGGCGTTTCTGGGCCCACCCAAACATTTGAACGATATCCGAATAAAGACCAATAGCCTGGCGAGTAGCGCCGCGAGCCATTACGGACCGCACCACGTTCCGCAAGTCATGCTCACTAATTGAACTGATGACTCTAGAGCCAAGGGCGGGGTAAAGATCTTTCGTGAATTTTCTCCGTAGTTCGGCATTACCATCCTTGCGCGCCACACCATCACGAAGCCATTCTCCCGCGAGGTCCAACAGCGTTAGCTCTTTAGACTTTTGCCGATCGGCCTCCGCGAGTTGTGCAGCCAGTTCTGCCTTTTGTCTGACCTTCCCTGCACGCTTGTGCTCGTTCGGATTGATCCCTGTAGCGACAAGATCTCGCGCTTCGTTGCGCTCCTTGCGGATTTCGGTCAACGGCTTGTTTGGCCAGGTGCCGCACGAGAAGCGTGTGTAAATCCCTTCCCAGCGAAACTGGAAATAAAAGGGGATAGCGATACCTTTTTTGCGGAGTGAGACCCTGCCCGAGAGGCTGCCTTCGTCGCGTATGACGGCACCGGCATCCCGCTCGGTCAGAGCTTCCAGTTCTTTGGCAGTGAGTTTGGCCATAATCAACCTCCTAAAAATTTACTCCCACATTTACTCCCACAAATCCGTCAGCTAAGGGTAGGTCAGGATAGCGATCGATGGAAGAGTTAAGCGCTTAAAGCCCTTATCTTGCTGGATTGTAGGGTTCTATAGAGGTGTGGTGCGGACCAGAGATGTTTAGTGCTTAACTGAATGGGGTGCTAGGGGTCGAGTGTTCGAATCACTCCGTCCCGACCATATAATTCAAGGGGTTGCGAGATTTTATCTCGCGACCCCTTTTTATTTTTGGCCGTTTTTACCCCCACAAAACCACCGGCTCTGGGTGGAATCCTCACGGCTTCCGCGTGGGCGGGCGCAGGCTTTGGCGCTCACGCGTGGTCTCTTTACCAATGCTGTTTGGTCTTTCTCTTCAGGTCCTAACGTTTTTGAGTGTTTAAGGCTATTTTCGTGCTGATTGAGAACTACATACAGGTCAACCATCAGCTTGTTTATCTCAGGTCGCTCGGGTCATCCTGCATACCCGGTAGTTAAGCTTGGGCGGCACTGGGATCGTATAGCCTCGGGGGACTAGACTGCGTAGGTCATAGTCCAGCATGAACAATCTAGCTTCAAAGGCGTGGCAGCGGCCTACAAGTTGAGGCTGCTTGGCGAATAGTTCGGACCCTTCTAGTACTGCGCGGATGATCCAACCTAGTTGAGCCTCCAGCCGAGTAAAAATTCTTGCTTTGACTAGCAGCCGCCTATTAGCCCGTCCGTTAGTCCGCAAACTACTCGTTCCTGCTTGCTATGGAGCATTGGTGCAGTCATCATTTCGCCACCTTGATGGCTATTTGATACGGTTGCACGTTACGGACGACGATTCCTCTTGAACTCACCCTCCAGAACGATAAAAACGGCAATTTATGCTGCGTAGCACGCTTGCGCATATGAATGTCATAAGTCGTTGATCAACAAAGCGCATGGATGTCTTCAATGCATTTTTTCAAAAGATTCTTTGCTTTTATTGCTTCCCTTTTTTCGAGCCAGGAAACAGAGCATAGCGAACCGCTCATCCCGAAAATCGATCCTGAGAAGCTCAAGAAAAAGCTCGATCTTCAAAAAATCGCTAGAGAACACGGCGCGAAGGGCATCCCGAGGAGCGGAGACACACAATTGACTGCTGCCGAGCACGCTGTTCGAGCGGAGCTTGGCCGGATGCGAGAGCAAACGGTGAAATACGGCGAGCAGCGTATCAAGCAGATTCAGAATCGCCTGGACTCGATCGACATTACGCTGGATATGAACCGCGCCATCGAGTTAGGAAATGAGTTTGTTCGTACGTCCGACCATTACCTCACGCGGGAGGATGGTCGCATGAAGGATTTTGCCAGCGACGCGAAAACCAAATTTCAGCTCTTGAGCGATTTTCGCAGGGATAATCGACTGCCGAGCGTCCCTGCTAAAAGCTTAAGCAGTGCCAGCAAGTTTCTGCAGATCATGATCGTGTTTGCCTGTTGCGTCGTGGAGGGTGGGCTCAACGCGACCTTCTTCGGTTCAGGCCTAGAAGGGGGACTACTCAGCGGATTCACGATGGCTTTTATGTTGTCGTCTTTCAACGTGGTCATCTGCTTTTTCGCAGGGCTTGGTTTCAGAAACAAGAACCACGTCAGAGGGGCACGCCGGCTCTGGGGCTGGATCTCTTTCGCTTCGGCAGTAGTCATCATGATCGGATTGGGAGTGTTGATCTCCTATTTCCGTTATGTGCTGACCGTGGATGAAGACGCAAGTCATAACGCCTTCCCCCTGGTCTGGCAAAGCCTTCGTGCGGGCACATTCCCCATTCAGGATTTCGAATCATTGATTCTGTTCTTCGGGACGATTGTGTTTGGCTGTGTCGGCGTTTGGAAGGGCTACAACTTCACGGATCGCTATCCGGGGTACGCAGGGGTATGGAGTCAATATGCTGAGGCTCACCGCCGCTATATCGAACTGATCGAAGGCTTGCGAGATAGGCTGGAAGTCGAGAAGGCCGAAGTGTTGTTGAAAATTGATAGCGGTGTGCAGGCAGCTGAGAAGGCGATCAAAGCTTTCAAGTTTAATATGAACCAGAAGTCGATAGTGAAAAAACAGGTATCCGAAACACTGGTCATGGCCGATGAGACGCTACAGAGCCTGACCCGTTACTACCAGAACGAAAATATGATGGCGCGCCCTACGGATGCTCCACCGCCTGATTATTTCGACCATCCAGTGACATTTGGCCCCTTGGATATGCCGGATTTCAGTGTTCAAAAGGATGAGTTGCGACTGGATGCACAAGAGCAGCTTTTGCGCGAATTGGTCACTGAAGTTGAGCCAATCCGGGCGAGGGTCCAGTCCTCGTTCAATCAGCAATACAACCAGCTTCAGCCGCTCCAGGACTTGGTATAAGGGGATTTGTGATGTCGGTTTATGCCAAGCGTGAAAGTAACACTGGGAAATGGGTTTGGGGCGGCGTGCTTGGCGTTGCAGTCGCCTTGGTGCTCGGCGGGATTGGTTATTACAAAATGAACCACAAAACCTTGGACAAGGAGACTCTTTGCCCCAGTAACGGCCCTAAAGGCCAATATGTCGTGTTAATTGATAACACCTCGCCGTTCCCGTTCACCCAAAAGGCTGCTTTGTCCCAGCGGCTCAAGACGATGGTGGTGAACGAGGTGCCTGAAGGGCACCTGCTTTCGGTGTTTTTGCTCGGGGAAAAATTTGAGCAAAACGAAAAGCCTATCTTCGAACGCTGCAACCCTGGTCAGTGGGGCGATCGCAGTCAACTCACGGCGACCAAGAAGTTTGTCGATAGGGATTTCAATGAAAAATTTGCGAAACCACTCGATGCCGTTGTGCGCCATATCCCTCTCGACGAACACAGCAAGCTGTCACCTATTTTTCAGATGCTCCAACTGGTAGGCATCAACGGGTTCGATCATGCGAATGTGAAAGGTGATCGTAAGCTCGTCATTTACTCGGACATGTTGGCCAACATGCCTGATTTCTCGATGTACAAAAGTAAACGACACAATTATGCGGAGTTTGCCAAGTCTCCTTATGGTCGCAATGCCCAAGCACCAGGCTTAAACGGAGCCACCGTGACCATCAATTTGCTGGCAAACGAAGAGAAAACGCCACAAACCAACGAGCTGGGCAATTTCTGGGCTCAATATTTCGAGGCCAACGGGGCTTCAGTTGAGGGAATTACTGCAATGGAGGGGCTGTAATTGGACTTCAACAAGCATGTACGCCGGGTTCAGACCTATTTCATTGCGGCGGTGATACTCAAGGCTACTTTGGCCGTAACCAGTCTCCTACTCAATGAGCCCTTCTGGCTCGGCTTTGTGCTTCCACTGCTCGTGATGTGTTGCTATTGGTTTGTCGGTTACCGCGTACGGGAGAAATGGAACGTCCAGCTTACCCTCGCGAAATTTGCGGACTCGGTGTACTACCTCGGGTTTTTGTTCACCGTTGGCAGCATCATCATCTGTCTTCTCGACATTAATTCCATTGGTGAAAATCTCAATGGAATGGCTGTTCGGTTTGGCGCCGCGATGGTGAGCACAGCCATAGGTATGCTAGCCAGGGTGCTACATACAGGCTTCAAAGTTGATACAAACGACGCGGTCAGGAGCGTTGAGGAGCGTGCTGTTCAGTCGGCTGAAAACCTGACCATGGCTTTTGACGCCGCCAGCCAGCAGCTTGAAGTGTTCCGGGATCAAGTTATGGCTGCTTCCAAGGAAGCAGTGCAGAGCGTTCATGAGCAAATCACCACGATCTCTCAGCACAGCACCAATGCTATGGATGCGTTTTTCGCCAGCGCTACCCGTCAAAGCAACGAAGCTTTCGAACGCATCCTTAAACAAGCCAATGACGCCAGTACGGATCTACTGACCACCATCAACGGGCTTTCTGAGAAGAGCTCGCAGACACTCGATCGCATGGAATCGCATGCACTCGACTTCGGTAAAAAAGCACAGGAACGGCTCGATCAGACTCTGTTCCCGGATAACCTGTTCGCTCAAAAACTTAACCCCGCTATTGATACGCTATCCGGAACCACTGACACCCTGAACGAAGGGGTTTCGACATTGGCGTTGGACGTCAAGGCTGCCGCTCGGATGGTAGGCACCGCGATTCGCAGTTTGAACACCAAAACTGAAACGATAGGCCAGGCTGTCGCTGCGGTAGGTTCGATCGTAGAAAGCCAGGAACGCTTGGCAGAATCGATGAAGTCACAGGGCAGTGACGTCATGGATCGAGTGGAGCGTATTCAAAAGGACTACCTGGACTCGTTGGAGGATCAGCGAGAAGATTTCATGGAGGACATGAAAGCTAACCAACAGGTATTCACGAAAATTGTCGAGAAGCTTGAAGAACTGCGCACCGTAGCCAAAGACGACACCACGGTGGAGCGTTTGACCCAGGAAGTATCCGGCGCACTGAATGCCGTCAGCGATTGCGCCGTTAAAAGTAACGAGGCCCTCGCAGAAAATTTACGCTCGGCGCTGCTGCCGTTGGTAGAGGCCGTCGTGGCCAGCAGTGATGTGCATAAGGCGCTGGCTGCCAGCGTTGAATCGAGCAACCGCGGCATCGAGGCGGCGAATGCCAGATTGCTGGATGAGCTGATGGGCAAGATTGATCTCATCAGCAATCCTGAAACACGTTTATCAGCGGCCAGCGAAGAAGCTTTCGGATCATCACTCGAGTCAATTGCCAACGCGACGCTGGCCCTCGACCATGTGCCTGCGTCGGATGTGAGAACTGCCTGATGAGTTCTAAAAATGATCAGGTGTTTCAGCTGTCGCTTACCGAAATCTGGATCATTTTGTGTTTCATTCTGCTTTTGCTGATGGGGTACAAAGTTTGGCAGCTCACGCATAAGAATACGGAGATGGCGAACAAAATTGCCGCCTATCAAAATATCGATGAGCGTGAACAGGCTATCAAGCTTGCGAGTGATGAGCTCAAGGCGCGAATGGTTTCTCTTAAGGTGAAAAATCCGGACGAGATCATTTCGAAGCTCGTCGATGCCTCTAAGGCAAAAGAAGAAGCTGGTCGTCTCAAGGTGCTACTGACTCAGAAAGATGAACAGCTTACTGCGCTAGCCGCTATCGATAAGGCTTTGCAGGAGGCTGGTAGCAAAAACAAGGGTGAAGATGCCAAGCGCCTTATCCTTGAAACAATGATGTCCTATGACCAGCTCAAAAAGCTGGTGGTCGATCCCGACCAGGAAAAGGACGCTCAGCCCACGGACATCATCAAACGCATAGGTGCTCTCAAGGCAACTGAGCAATTGTTGAAGACCGCGTTAGGGCAAGAAGGCGTTCCGACTTCGGAGCAAATTTCAGACATTGTGAAGAACGCTGAAGCTTATGCCCAAGCCGAGAAACAAGGTGTAAATCCGACGACGTTGCAGAAAACCAACAGTGACCTGAAAGGGCAGGTTCAGTTTCTACAAAACAAGCTGAACAAGGGCAAGGGAGGCGATCTGCCGCCTTGCTGGGCGAACGAAGCCGGCAAAGCAGAAATGTTCCTCACGGTGTACTTGAAGGAGGACTCACTGAACTTTGAACCGGCCTGGCCGCCAACACGACAGGCAGATGCTGAAGCGCTCCCGAATTTCTCCGCTCTGATGGCAAACACCACTCGCACGTATGAGGACTTTCTTCAGGCGGCACGCCCCATCTCTGATTTAGCCAATCAACGAGAGTGTAAATTCTATGTGCGACTGGCGAGTCAAATTCAAGGGGCAGTGATGTCCGATCGGCGCCGCCTGATGATAGAAAATTTGTTCTACAAGGTTGAAGTTCGACGTTAGGTCTTGTTGTCGACATGTGGTTTCTGAACCGTGTTAACAGGCTCAGAATTACGCAAGGCTAGGCTGGTAATGATCACTCATCACCAGCCCAGTGGCGGGACGTCAGCGTGTTCGCGCGTAGTCGCGTCGGCGCAATGCAGTGCGGTTTCTTCCACTTATTTTTCCAGAGAATGACTCTGTGCAAAAAGAATTGCGGTCGAGATATCGAGCGATATGGAAGCAAACGACTTCATCAGCAAGGATTGCGGCAGTGCCCAATCCCACTTTTCGCGCAGCATGTTTTCCACCTCCGAAAGTATCGAGTCTAGATCAGCAGCATCCAGGCTTCCGACTTCCTTCAGTGCCATTTGGGTTCGACCGATGTCGGCGTCAATCTCAATGGTAAGGCCTGCGTTATCACAAGAAAGGCCGACATGATTGAGTAACAAGCGCAGTGCATCGTTGGCATGATCACCTAGCCAGCTCATCAGATAACACTTACCGCCAGACTCAACTATGTAGCGCTTACCAAGGCCCAGCGAAACAAATGTCTTTCGAGCCTCGTCGAGAAGCTCTTGAGCCCCTTGATCAATAAAGGGGCAGGGGATTGTGTCTGCCAAGACGGCTCGCATTTCTTGGCGTACGTTGTCATGCACCATCGCACCCAGACCGTCGAACTGAGGAGGGGCACCACCGCGTGCTGCTGAAACGATGATGACTTTGGCCTGGAGATCAACATCACGAACCTGCCACCTCCGGCCTCCGAAAATAATGCGCTGATCCTTGGTCAGTGGACGGCTTACCGGCACAGATCCCAGTGCCCTACCGTCGCATACAAGGCGAAATTCTTCGTCGCTGGTGAATGCGCTGTAGAACTCATAGTGGTTGATCAATCGCTCTCCAACCGTCCCAGGAAGAAGCAACCCTGAGCTGTCCTGAACAATGAGCTCGTGCTCGCCGAGCGCCTTGAGCAACTTCACAAAGTCTGGTTTCTCAACTTTTGGAAATGCTCCCTCAGCAATCAAACTTTTCCAGAGATCTGCAGCAGATGCACCGCCGCACTGGGCAATCACTGAAAGACATTGTTGAACGAGGGTGGACGCGTGAATGCCTTGAGCCCTGGGAGGTTCAAACCACCCCTTGGCCAGCAGTCGAACCATGGCAATGGTTTGAACCAAGCCTTGGCGCAGTTGATCCGAGAGGCTCGATCCATCTTTGAGTGGCGATTCCTTGCAGTAAACGCGCAGCGTTGCTTTTTCTCCTGGGCGCCTTCCCGATCGCCCTAGACGTTGTCGCAGACTCGCCACCGATGGTGGGGCACCAATCTGCACGACTGTTTTGATGCTGCCGATGTCTATGCCGAGCTCAAGCGTCGTGGTGCAAATCGCGGATGCTGCATGAGTCCCTGCCTTGAGAGCATGCTCTGCTTGCTCACGTAAGTCCTTCGAAAGGCTACCGTGATGAGGCCAGAATTCGTTAGGCACGCCGTCTTTCTCGCAGCGCCGTCGCAGTTGATCTGCGTACCATTCAACCTGAGACCGGCTGTTTGGGAAAATCAGGTTGTTACTGCCGCGTAACACCTTGTAAAGATGATCGGCGATCGCGAAGTCTGGGCTTGCCTCGTTCTCTGTCTCGTCTTCATTTTCCGCCTGGTCAGAGAGCTTTACGGGCTTCTTCTTGAGCTCGCTCATGGGTGGCTGAACGTAACCACGAACTTGCACCTGGAGAGTCTGGTTGGAGCTTTTTGATTCAATGACGGTAACGCCATCGGCATTTCCCGGACGCAAAAACTCCGACGCCATCTTCATATCGCCGAGGGTGGCTGAGAGCCCGACTCTAGGGAGACGGTGGCCGGCAACAAGTTCTACCCGATGCATTAGCGACTGAAGTTGCTTGCCTCGTTCGCTACCGATGAACGCATGCAGCTCATCCACGACGATATAACGCAGGTGCTGGAACACCCCGCCAAGACTTGAACCGCGGTTGACGAACAGGGCTTCAAGGGATTCAGGAGTGATCAGAAGCACCCCCTCAGGGGACTTCAAAAAGCGATGTTTTTTGCTTGAGGAGATGTCCCCGTGCCAAGCCACTACGGGAATCTCAAGCTGCTGACAAAGACGGCTTAACCTGTCCCACTGGTCGTTGATCAGGGCCTTGAGCGGGCTGATATACAGCACCGAACCGGGTGGATCATCGCGATTCAGCAAATTGGTGAGTATGGGAAGAAAAGCAGCCTCGGTTTTGCCTGCCGCTGTTGCTGCGGCGATGATGACATCCTGATCGGCATCCACCAGAACAGGTACCGCCCATTCCTGGGCGTCGCGCAAGGAAGTCCAGCCTTCCGCCCAAACCCATCGCTGGATTCGGGACTCAAGTTGATCGAAACCCGATGACTCAGAGTGTGAAGGTGGCAAGTTCATCGTCCGCATCGACTTTGGTATCGTCTTCGCCGCCTGAGTCCCTGGCGACCTCGACGGCTCCAAGCATCATTCGCCAATCGGCGCCCGGGTTTTGCTCCAAGATGGCGAGCAGGTTGATGAACGCTGTGATCGTGGTACGTGGCGTGCGGAAGTAAGCTTCTCCCAGGCGCTGATTACAATGCGCCATGAACAAGGGGAGCGCTTCGTCAGGTAGTAAGTATTTTTCGACATCCCCGCCAGCGTATACGTGACGAAGCTTCTGAAGCAGCACGTAGAAGTCTTCCGGGGTCAGGCTGGTCAGGCGAATGACCGGCCCCGACAGATCCACCAATCCTGATTTTGCAAACGAGTTCTCGGCCAGTCGAGATTGCAGGGCAGGGTAGCTGAATAGCCCCCGACGAGTGTCCATCAAAAACTCAGGAGTGCCACCTAAAACGAAACCAAGCCCTTCGGACGATCCCTGCAGAGAGTCGTTGAGAATACGGAGGATCTGTTCGTAATTGGCATTACGAGCTTGGGTATTGGCCAGTTTGTAGAGGTTGACCAGTTCGTCGAGGCAGATCATCAGACCGCCAAAACCTGCAAGTCTGACGAATCTCGACAGGAGCTTGAGCTGATCGTACACGGAGGCATCATCAATGATGGTTCGTACACCCAAGGCTGCTCGGGCATCAGTCTTAGTGGTGAACTCTCCACGCAACCAACGTATGGCGTCGGCCTTGAGCTGCTCGTTGCCTTCTTCGAAACCTCGGCAATAGGCGGCAATCACCTCCGCAAAATCATACCCGTTGACCATCTCGGTCAGCTCGGCCAAGTGAGCACGAATAACAGTCTCGCTGTCCGTACCCGTCGCCTTGGCTTCGGTTTTGGCCTGAGAGATGAATTTCTCAACAATGCCTTGCATAGCCCCACCGTCGGGCTTCGTACGCGTCGACATGTTTTTAGCCAGCTCGGAGTAAAGCGAACGTGCTTGTCCACCCGTGGCATGTAATCTGCGATCTGGGTTCAAGTCGGCATGCATGGTGACAAGCTTTCGCTCCATGGCAATCGCTCGTACCAGGTTCAGAAAGAACGTCTTGCCCGCACCGTACTCGCCAATGACGACTCGAAATGCCGATCCACTTTCAACCAGGCGATTGACGTCCTTAATCAGTGCATCTAGTTCGCCTACCCGGCCAACCTGAATCAGGTGTTGGCCCACGCGAGGAACGACGCCTGCGCGTAGCGACTGGATGACCGCATCGCGATCCTTGGCTCTGATAGTGCTCATAGGGCTAACTCTTCCAGAATGTCTGTATTGATCTCGACAGGGTCATCACCCTCAGTGACGGGCATGTCGAAACGTTCATAAGCCATGTCGTTAATTTGTTCCAGGGCACCATCGAGCATCAGCTCCATGTCGCTGGCGGCAGCTTCAAGTTCGGAGCGGCTCCACTCAGGGCGTGAGATCAGCAACCGAAGGAATGCAGAGTGTTCCAAATCGAGACCACCAATGTCTGCACTCGATTTTTGTACTGATTCTGCCACATCGATCAACTGTTCCGGTTCGTCAACCTGGTCATCAGTGAAGACTTTGGCAAGGAGGGCGGAGACCTCTGCGGTTTCTCGTTGCAGTTCTGCAATGCGCTCGTGATCAAGCACGAACCCTTGATTTGCAGTGGAGTTGATCGGGGTACCAGGCTCGGAACGAGGAATGCCGGCCTTTGGTTTTACGAAGGCAATACTTGCTCCAGATGCAGCACCGTGGAGATCGCTGTACAGCAACTGACTGTCCAGCTGCAGGGCCTTGTAAACGCGCTCAAGAAGTTTCACTTCCAATGGGCTGACGATGCCATCTGCTTGCGCCAGATGGGCCAGGAAGCTGGCAATCGTGCGTTTGGCTTCGACCGTTAGTGGGTCGAGTTTTTTCTTTAGGCTGGCCAGCGTTGGTGGTTGCTGGATCTGGATTCGCAGGTGTGCTTTAAGGCGTTTGCGATGGGCCACACTCAGGTGATTCCAGGAGTCGATGTGTTGAGCAAGAAGCGTAACTTCCTCAGTGGAGGTATCACCATCGGCAGAAGCCACAGCACTAGCAAGGTCGAGCGTCACCGAAGCAGCATTGTAGGCTGCAGAAGCTCGCAGTGACCCGTCTTCTGGTTGAGTCACGAACAGCGCGATTTGATCTTCTGCTTTCGGTGTCTTACTGCCAGCCAGTACGTCGGGTTCAATACCGATGTGAAGCGATTCCAGCGCGCGAGCAAGTGCAAGTACTTTGTCGCGGGACAGGGCGCCGGCGCTCTTGAACCGGCCTGCGAGTTCGCCAAAGCTCATGACAATCAGGTCGTCGCCAATTCTGAATTGAAGCTCGTCCAATTCTGTACGGGCTGCCGTCGGCCAGAGAGCGACGGGAAGTTGCAAAAGACCTTCGAGAGCTTCTGCGCTATCAGGGTTGCGGCCCAAATATCGGCTGTAGGGTTCAAGCTCGGTAGTGCATAGCTCAACCAGCAACTGCAGGCTTTTTCGTGTACCTGACGTGGCCAGGACATCAGGAAGGTCACCCAAACTAAGCGTGGGGGCCATTAAGACCGCGGAGGCCGGCCGATAGCTGGTTTTAAGTTTGGTCTTGTTGTGCGCCAGGACAAGACCCTTAGGATGGGCGCTTGTGTACTTAAGCTTGAACAGTCTCGAAAAGACATCCTTGCAGCGAGTCACGGGCGTGCGTTTGCTGATGTTGGGGTCAGCTAGCGCCCAGGCTAATGCCCAATCGGCATCAAGGGGGCGCTTGTTGGAAGCGAATTGCCCCAGACCTACGCGCAGTGGCAGTGGCATCTCGTAGCTATACGCGACAACGTTGGGAGGTGGGCCAAGGTAAAGGTCTGGATCGATCTTGGTGTTGCTCAGGTAATCCAGAAAACCTTCCGCATATCCCCTGAACGACCTATTTTCCCCGTAGATACTCAATAGGCGCTGGACTTCTTCTACGATCAAAGGAAGCTCAGCCTTGACGCCCGGGTCACTCACTGCGTCAACGAGTGCTCGACGCTCTAGACCATAGAAATACAAAAATACGTAGCCGGTGTCTGCCAGTGGGTAACGACGACCGCCCTCCAGCCATTGAAGGTATCCACGGCGAGCCTCTGACGTGATGGAGTGAAAACTGGGCCAATAGGACATCAGCCGTTCTTCTAGATCGACGTGTGTCTTTGCGATACGGAGCTTGGGGTTTATCAGTGAGGGTTCTTCGGCATCGTGCCGGCCACCTAGTACGCTGCCCATATAGAACATGCCACCGGGAATTGAAAAGCCGGAAACGGTGACAGATTCACCTGCTGGCACCCAGCGAACATTAGGGTTTTGCGTGCTCGCATTTGGAATTTTGAAGGACTTTGAAGATGTTGAGCCGAGTTGGACAGTGTAAAAATCAGAGGTTTCCTCTGTGCCCATATGGCTCCCTGAAACCTCACGCATAGAGAAAGTGAGGTCTGGTCGTTGATGCTCTCGCAGATGTTCTGTCTCCGAAACGGCCACTGACAATTGCTCGGCATGTCGCCTTGAGCGACGAACCAACAGCCAAAAAACTGCGGCAATGCAAGCAATAACACCAATGGCGATCCAAGCATTTTTCGGGATCGATGCGACTGCGCCGAAGGCCAGAGCGAAAATGATCAGGATGCCGTTACTTGTGGAATTTTTTGCCTTCTTCCTTGCCATGAGTCGTTTCAACCTTGAAAGATGGGTGCTGGCGCAATGGCAGTATCCGATAATTGCCCTACGAGAACCATGGGCCGAGGAACGCTATTGATCGGAAAATTTTGCTTGCACACGAATAGCTACAATCATCAGAAGTAGCTTTTCAGCATGACGCGCGCAGATCATCCCCCTCCATTGCTGATAGCTGCGATTGATTGTGGGCAGCTATCAGCCAGAAGCAGTCATTCAATCTCGGGTTGCTAGCGGCTTGACAGCGAAATTTCGCAGTGGACGAGTACATACCCCCATTTCCCCTAACACCACTATTATCCTCTCAAGTACTCTAACTTTCCGTGAACATCAGGTAGGTTCTGCTGATCCCTTTGCCGGAGGCCTCGGTCTGGTTTTCTCAAGATCGTGAACGATTTCACATGAGTTCAAGGTATCACCGACGACATGGTGGCCATCGCACGTGGCCGAGCAATACGCGGCTATCGTCGCGGGGCGAACTGTCGTTGCTTATAGCGCCTCCTTTGATCGGCGCCTGCCCGCCATCGCCACGGACTAACCGCCCCGGAGCTGACCACTGCCTGCGCAATGCTGCTGCATATGGAGTGGTGAATGGGTAAAAGGGCTGGCAATGGCGCTGGATCAAGCTTATCGAGGCCGCTATCGAATGCGGGGTGCTGGAGGTCGGCTCCCGCCGCGCCCTAAGCAATGCACGAATGACTCTGGACGTGCTGTGCTACCTGCAACGTCGCACAAATGGATGTAAATCAACAACCTAGCCTGCCGGCAGATAATCAGTAGATACTGCCAAAGCTAATTCAATTTTTCACATAGCTAAAATCAAGCATCTCATGTCTATTGAAAGTATCAGTCGGCACTAATAAGATGATTCTGCAACAACCAAATCAATATTAAAATCAAGGAGAGATCTTATGGCACTTAAACCAGGCCCAAAGCCAATTGCTAAATCAACCGGCGAAGTTGATAAGCGTCGTCGTGACAATAAAGACACGCAGGGAAATAATCCCGACTTGAAACCTAGCAAGTCCTCAAAAAAATAGGTTATCACTGGCAGAAGCTACTTTAATGTTAGCTTTTGTCATTGAGGATTTTAGGGAATGAAGGCATAGTCGGTAATTTCGATTTACCTGACGATCATTGCCCGCTCTATGAGCGCTATAACAACATATCGGATAGCATCATTGCGGCAGCATAGCTTGAGAGTTTAATTCTCTTGGTTTTTCTAGATGCCCTTGACGATGAGGTCAGAGCGTTTTTACACACTCTGGGCCGTTTGCTGCCCTTCGCGACAGGCAGCACAGCCAAAAGCGGTCTCTCACGAATGGCTTTTATCCATCCAATGGCAGCCCTTTAGAGCCCTAAAAACTCGGATTTAGCGAAGAGAGGCACCATCACGTGGTGCCTGGATTGCGGAGTCTGGGGCAAGGGTGCCGATTTGAAATGCTTCGTTTTGCATGCCGCAGAGACAAGTTGAGGTTCACGTCTCTTGTCTTTTCTCAAGCTGCTCCCGCCTTGCATCCAGATCTGATTGGTGGCCGTAAAACGGCACGAGGATTCCAGGGCCGACCGTAACTAAAATAAGATCGCGCAACAAATCCCCCCAGTTGGTTCCAGCCAACTCCTCAGACGGGACGTTCAGCAACATTGCTGCCTGATCACGATCGCGGGACGGGTGCCAATGGATTTCGCGACCATCGCGAGTGTGCGCTTGTATGTGATCTGGCATCAGCCCGCCGTTGAAATGAAGCATCACCCGATCAAATCGCCTGCCGATGTAACTAAGGGCTAGATCCAGGATCACACCACGTAGTTCAGGAGTTGGCACAGCCTCTTCCCACGGTACGACTGGCCCGCGCGTCATTGTGACTATAGGGTATCCAGCAGTCAGCGTTGGGCGTGCAAAAATCTGTTGGTAGTCTAAGCCTCCCCCTTTAACTCCTCGTTCCGTCCCGCTCGCGATGAAATGATCCCATGAGAAGGGACTGATATCAGTGGCTTGCTCAGGTTCGCGCGCAGCCCGAACAGAATGCAGCGTCAATCCTCTTGGCCAGTTGAACGTGACGTTAGCTTTTCCTGTCACGATTTGAGCCTCAGGTGATCCCGCCGTTTCGTGAGTCGCAAGTGGAAAATCGATACATCGAGCCTTCCCTTGAAGTAGCAAGGAGTGAACAGGGCGCAGTGGACCTGACGGTAGCTCCGGTACGGAAGATGTCTGAACAATGAGAGCCAAGCCCGCGGTAGTCCTTTCCGCGATCTTGATCTCGATCACGTCAAGGTAGTCACGGATGGACCAATAGAATTTTGGCGCCGGATCACATTTTCGGGACCAATACTCGTTCAGAAAATGAGTGATCAGAGAGAGGTCTTGGTGGGTGGTCTGGATGCCTTTTCGCGCGAGCCAAGTTGACGCTTGCGATGGATCTAGGACTACCGCTGCGGAGCGGGTCATGTCGTCCATGCATGTCCCAGCACTTTTCTCGTAACTGATTGCAGCAGCGAGAGTGTTGAATCCGAGGCAGGCAGCAAAAAGCTCTTGCCATTGGCGGAAGTGAAGGCTGCCTAGCGGCGTATTTTTGAAAAATGCGAGCGCGTCGGAGGACGGGCCGGTAATGATAGTTCTGCTCATTGATAGACTCCAAATTCGGTTTTCCCGGACATGGGGTTGTCCAGGCATAGATGTGCTTCACCAGCTGTGCTGGCTAGCATTCGCATGACCGGTTAGTGCGTTAGCTACGAATGTTCGAAACACACCCCCGAAGGGAGCTGAATGTGCTGCGGGCCTATTTCTGCTAGAAAAAATGCCGGGAGTGGTCTGCTCAATGGCTGGCCTGAGCATACACCACAATAAGGGGAGGCGCGACATTGAGGCATAGATTGCTCGGAAGGCTGAAATGTGTCGGTATCTGCCTTTCGGGAAAGGGAGCAATCGGCCAAAAAGCAGTCGTAGGAAGTTGTCAATAAGTCTCAGACTGAGTCAAAGTTCGCCAGTCAACCAAGCGTGATTCAACGGCAGTTTTGGATGTAGGCGTTGGCCTACGCTCGTGCAAAGTAGGAATGCAATAAGTGCTAAAAAATATTTTGGATGCTTTGGGTAAGATCAAATCTCGCCCTCTGTTGATCGTATTTACCGCGTTAGCCATTTCGACATTCACGCCAGGGGGCGGGCCGATCGCGGATCCGCTATCAGCTTGCTGCTGTCTTTCCTAGTAATAGGTGCCTAAAGGATTCAAACTTTCGTGCATTCATCATTTTGGATCACGGAGTTCCAGTCTACCGATTTTGGAACCTTAATTTTCATCTGCTTTGGCATCATTGATAGGGCATGAATCGCATTTGGCCCTGCATATGCTCGCCTACACTTCTCAATTTCACCGTCCTCGGGTAAGGGCGGCTCACCGTATTCGTGATGCCTGCAAAATCCTCCGTTTTACTGATGAACTGGGTCGGAGCAGAGGCACCATCAGAAATGGATTTTGCGGGTGGCCATTGGCCAGAATTTGAGTAGGATGGCAATCGAACTCACACAACTCGAAAACCACCTCCTCGGACCGTTCGCACGATGGCAATCAAATTAGAGATCCATGCTACCGACCCGGAAGTCATCTCACTGGTCCAGCGCTACTGGGCAATGAACGAGGAATGTAAGCCTGTCGAGAACGTCAGCGCGATGTTGCCATTTCGCGAGATCCTCAAACCCCATGCCCTCGCTGCTTACATCAGAACGCAATGCACCGCGTTTGACGAAAACCAGAACTGTTCGGTCTGCGGTTGTGAGTTGAGTATCACAAGCAGGTCGGAGGTGAAGAGATTCAAGCAACACCCACTCTGGCCTTGCTCGGCATGCAAGGCCGAGTTGGACGAAGCGCGGCGAGTTGCTGAAGCAGAAGCGGAGGCTGACCTGCAAAGGCGAGTAGCGAAGCACGCTGAGCGCATAACAGCTCTAACGACCAACTACTCGGCTTTGCCTGACGACCTGGCGTTCATCCTGTTGGCATTAAGGGGCGCCATCTCACCTAGCCTTTTCGGCGGAAGATTCACCTTCCACGATTGCAGGGCCCTATCGCCCTTGTATTCGGAGATGTTCATCTCTCGGCTTTATAAGGCTGGCGTCATATCGGACGATCCTCGTGCCACCGGCTCCAGCGCCTACTTTGTGAACGCCAACGGACTGAACTATTACCGGGAAAAGGCACGGTTTTTCTTGGTCCCCGATGAACTCCTAGGAGGCGGCGAGGAGGCTTTCAATGAGCTGGTAGTACGCACCTATACGAATAAGCAGAGCTTGTTAGCGCTGTGGTACGACTACACTATGGCCGACTGCATGGCATACCTGCACAATCAACTCGAAGAGTACAGACAGGTCTTTCCGCTACATAAGACGGAAGAGATCAAGAGCGCGATTTACACGGCGTTGAAGTATTACAGCACCAGAGACGTGTGGAGCATGTTGTGGCGAGTTGTGCAAACCGTATCGTCTAACTCAAATTATAAGTACTCCAATAGAGAGAAGTCGGCCGGAACCATCGCCACTAAACTGCGACTTCAATTTGAAAAAGCGCGTAACGAGAAAACTGATTTAGGTGTATGGAGTCGTCTCAAATCGTTACCCGCCGGAGCGTTGGGTCAGGTTTTCTATGAGCTGTACGGGATTGATGAAACCACTGACGCCTCCGTGATCATCAAAAAGCTTTCAGATGAGAACCCAATAGAGCGAGATGAAACTGAGGCGAGCATTGATGCTCAAGTGAAGGAGTTGATGGCCTGCGCACTCGCCAATGGTAGCGGAGCGGCAGCGATCTATGATTTCGCGGAATTGGTTCGTAATGGTGCTAGTACGTCTGAAGCAGTTGAGCAGATTACGGAGATTTATGCTGTCAAATGTGCTGATGAATTTTCTACTTGCTCAGAAATTGAGTCTTAAAAGTCGGGGAGGGTGCAGTCCCGGCTGTGCCGGAATGTCGCCAGTGGTGGGTTTAGTGGCAGTGGGTTTTGAATGATGTTGATTTGAGTGTTTAGCTGCGGAAGTGAACGCGAATTCGTGCATTGTTTGATATAGTTGAAATAAGGGAGTCAAACCGTATGATGCTATGGCTAAAATATGACTGAGTCAGTAAGAAGAAAAAACAAGAAAGTAGGTTTCTGCTTAATAAGTTATGAAGAAGGCGCCATCAACATTCCGCTATTTGATGAAAGTGTAAAAGGTGGAAGCACGAACGTAACTGTTCTGATTGGGCCTAATGGATCGGGGAAAAGCCGATACATTAGCCGTATTGTAGATGAAGTTTGCTATTTGAATACGCTGCGGACGGAAGGTGATAAAGCTGCGTTCAGAAGTAGGGCGCTGGCAGATCAGGCAACCTTGAAGTATCGGTTTGACGGGAAAATGTGCGTAATTGAGCGCAAGAGTCTTGACGAAGTTCGTTGTACCTTAAGTGGTAGAAGTACAAAGCTGAATGACATGCCATTTCCAAGTCAGGTGGCAACTGTCTCTCACCTTCCAAATGATAAGTTTAGGTTTACCACGGAAAACGAAGATTCTTTCTATAAGTATCTCGGGCTACGTCAGTCTTCGAATTTAACAACGACTGGCGCGCTTGAGAAGAAAGTTATGCATAGTCTAGTTGTAGGATTCTCAACTCCGAGCTTTAAAGATCGGCTGAGGAACTGGCTGGAACTGGCAGGATTCGACAATAAAATACACATTCATTTGCAGTTGCACTCGCTAAAACTTCTTTCTAGTAATTGGAATGATGTTTACGATGAGTTGATTCGTATACAGGAAACGAGGGCAATGACACCTGCCAAAAAATCGAATCTTAGGCATAATTTAGATAATAACTTCCACGATATTATGTCGTTTTTTGATTTGATCCGCGAGTGGCCGTTCCAGCAGGGTACTGATGGTACAAGTTTGTATTTTGAGTTGTCGCATGCCCTGGAAAATGAAGTAGCGGCAGAGGCATGGAAGAGAGGTTTTGATGCTGCCAGGCGCTGGCGAGCTTTTAAAAAGTCTTCTCTTTTCTTCGGCAGATCCGGCATGGAATGTGAGTTTTCGGACTTGAGTTCTGGTGAGCAGCAACTGATCGGTACGAATTCTCGCTTGCTCGCAGAGTTAAATGATCACTCTCTAGTTGTGATTGATGAACCTGAGATCAGCCTGCATCCGCATTGGCAGATAAAGTACATTCCAACGCTGCTGGAAAGCCTTAAAAACATCGATGCAACGCATGTTTTGATCGCAACGCATTCTCACTTTATGGTATCCGATTTGGATCAAGATAATTCGGTTCTGGTTACTGCTCGGTATGAAAACGGACCAAAATTCGATTTATTCGAAGGTGACGTGTACGGCCGCTCTCCTGAAAACATCCTTTATCGTGTGTTTGGCGTAGCAACCACAGGCAACATGTACGTTGAAAGTGATCTTCGTAAAGCTCTGCAAATGATTGCTCGGACCGAACCTCTGAACATGAGAGAGCTGAAGTCGACCTACGCTCGCCTACAGAAAGTGGCTGGCCCGGACAACCCTGCGATGAACATCATCCTGGAACGCATAGGCGTGTTCATAGAAGGTGTCAGATGATCAAGCTGCCAAGGTGTGCTGTCATTGATCCAGAAGATCAGAAAAAGCTTGATGCTATAAAGGTCGATTTAAGACCGAAAAGTTGGTACGGAAAGAGAAAGCCGGTAATCAATTTCAAAAGTCAGGTGCTCATACAGGGTCGTGTGATTCAGCAGGAGCGCTGCGCCTGGTGCACTCTTCCCTTGGGTGCGGAAGGTCGGCGAACAATCCATCGGGATCATATCGCTCCATCATCTCTCTACCCGCAGTGGACCTTTGTTGCGAAAAATCTTGTGATCTCTTGTGAGTATTGCAACGGCCTCGCGGTGAAGTCCGATATCGACACAATTAAAGAACTCAAAGATACGTACGACGACTGTGAGTTCCACATCGTTCATCCTTACGATGACGAGATCGAATTGCATATTCAGTTTGACAATGATCGAGATCAGCTTCCGGTAGTGATAAAAGGGATATCACCGAAGGGACTCTGGACTGTCAAGAGTATGAAGCTTGATGACGTCGGGTTGACCAGGGAGAGAGCGAAGGAAGTGTTTTACGAACAAAGGGGACGATTGAGGCTTCCAGCCCAGGAAGAGGATCTCATTGAGAGAGCGCTGGGAGCGATGAACGTTGCTTAATGGATCACTCAAGCGATGTTTAACGAAGCCCACGTTGGTGGATCGGTACAATGGGGTGCTAGGGGTCGAGTGTTCGAATCACTCCGTCCCGACCATTATTCCTGAGTAAAATCAGACTCTTAAGCCGATCAGATAGATCGGCTTTTTTGTGCCTGCGCAAAACTACCCGGTGATTTCGCTGATATTCAGATCCGGAATCGCCTCGGACCAAATGATTTCCTCGTGGTCCCGCTGGTAGTTCTTGGTCATGCCCTCGCTCGCATGGCCTGCAATCTTCTGCCCGTCCTTACCGGCTTTCTTGTACAGGTGCAGCGACAGCGCTCGCACTTCATGGAAGCCGGCATCTCTTCTTCCTTCCATCCTGCGTAGAAATGGTCGCTCCTCCGCTTGAGGTCGTGGGTAACAAAACGCCCGCATGTGCGGTCTGTCGAGCACCGAGAGGGGGCGAAAGCTCGACTGAGGAAGTGTAGATCAGGGAGGACTTATCGCTAAGGGCGAATCGCAGGCAAAGAAAAGCCCGCGATGGGGAGGGCGGGCTTAAAGGGATGTTCACTAGGAGCTGGGGTAACAATAGACAATTGACTGTGAAAAGGTCGTGAAAGGTCGCGCTCAGTACGAGGTAGAGATTGCCTGGGCCAGTTGCTGGTCGTTCATCAGCGGCGGCGTGTATGTCGCACGATAAAAGCGAACTGCTTGCTCAAACTGAGCGCCGCGAATTTCGCCATCTGAACCAATGAATGCGAGGGCATCGTCCTTCGCTTTTTTCATCATTGAGGGCCCGTAGACTGTAAATGCTGTTGTACCTCCGAGCACCATCGTTGGGAACAGGGTAGTGGCGCTCAGCGCTCTCTCGACCGGATTCTCGACGTACCACGCCATTGCTTCAGCGCTGATTGATACCATAACGACGGCTGCCAGGGTCTTCCATGAGTCCATTCTTCGATGCTTCCATTGCGATCAGTGGGCGCCACCATACCAGAGCAGGGGATCAGCAGAAACAAGAAGCCGGCGCCGGCACCTGGTGCATCGCGATGAATGTCGAGATCGGCTGAATCACCGACACCACGTCCTCACCAGCAGGCCAACAACGTGTCCGGTTAGATCGGACACGATCCACGTCGTTGTCCTACTGCCTCCAGGCTGAACGTATGCGGCTGGCGCCTATTGCGGTTTGCGCGCACGGTCCGATGTATTCCAACCCGATCGCGATGTGGCAACAGATCGCCGATTTCCACGCGAACAGCCTCACCGGGGGGGCGGTTTTCCTGAGGGCTGCCTGGTTTTCATGGGCGCCCATCGGGCGAACCGGCGGGCGAGGCGTTCATTGCTAGGCTTCAATGCCAGCAGCGGCTACCGCAAACCGGCAGCCGCCCTTGCGCGCCTTAAACCTTAAACCGCTCCACCAACCGCTCCAATTCATGCCCCAACCGCGCCAGCTCGTTGCTCGACGCGGCGGTTTCTTCGCAGGTGTCGGCCGTCTGGTCGGAGATGTTGCGCACGTTGATCACGCTGCGATTGATCTCCTCGGTGACGGCACTTTGCTGTTCCGCCGCCGTGGCAATCTGCTGATTCATTGACTGAATGATCGAGACCTTGCCCGTGATGTTCTCCAGCGCACTGACCGCCCGGTGGGTGCATTCCACGCTGCTTTCGCTCAGTACCAGGCTGCTTTCCATACCTGAGGTCACGGCGTGGGTGCCGCTCTGTACCCCGGCGACCAGGCTTTCAATTTCTTCGGTGGAGCGCTGGGTCCGCAGGGCGAGGTTGCGGACTTCGTCTGCCACCACAGCAAAGCCACGGCCAGCCTCGCCGGCGCGGGCCGCTTCGATGGCCGCGTTCAGCGCCAGCAGGTTGGTTTGCTGGGCGACGGCTTTGATCACATCCAGTACGCCGCCGATCTTGTCACTTTGTTCCTGAAGATGGCGCACCGCATCGGCCGATTGGTTGAGTTCTGCCGCCAGGCGCTGGATCTGTGCAATCGCCTCACCCACGATTTGTTCCCCCTCGCAGGCTTGTTGATCCGCGATGGACGCGGCCGCAGAGGCTTCTTCGGCATTGCGTGCGACGTTCTGGACAGTGGTGGTCATCTCGTTCATCGCGGTGGCCACATGATCCGTTTCGGCTTTTTGATTGCTGATGCCGGAATTCGTGTGCTCGGTGACTGCCGACAACTGCTCGGCCGCGCTGGCCACCTGGATAACACCGGAGCGAATGCCGTCAATCAGCTCATGAAGGTTGTGCATCATCTGCGCAAGGCCTGATTGCAGTTGGCCCAACTCGTCACGCCGGTCGACCTTTACAGGCTCGGTCAAATCACCCTGGGCAATGCGGTTCACTGCCTGGAGCGTGTGTTGCAGTGGGTTCACGATTTGGCGGGTGATGACCCAGGCGGCGAGTGTACCCAGCAACAGTGCCAGGGCCGCGACGAGTCCCAGCAGGGTCTTGGCAGAGGCGGCATCGGCATCGCGTTTGGTATTTTGCGATTGAATGAGGGTTTGCGTGGTGTCGAGCAACAGGTCACCCAACTGCCCCATCCGTTTAAATAGCGCCGCCTGGTCAATGCCAGGCGTGGACAGGTCGTGCAGGTGTTTCCCGTACTCGTTGACCGCATTTTCCTGCTGCTGGATCAGGTCTTTATCCATCGGCTCGATGAACAGCTCCCGGATACTGTGCAGGTGGGCTGCCAGTTGATCCAGGGTTTGTTGCAACGGTTGATAGGCATTCGCTTGAGCGTTGGTACCGATGCGCAGACGGATGATTCGCAAGTCTTTGGTGTAGTTGCTGATCTGCGCAATTTTTTCAACCTTAAGCCCGCGCTCGGTCAGTGTCACCACGGCGTACCAGCCGGTCGCGGCCAGCAAGAACGCAAGCCCCAGCACCAGGCCGAACCCCCAACTTAATTTAGCACTGACTCGGATATTGCTGATCCAGCCGAACATACAGACTCCTAAAATAAAGCAGGTTGATTATTGATCCCCTGAGTGTCGACCTACACCTCCAATGCTTTAATCGCGAGCATGTTCCATACTTCGACTTGGATCTTGCGTGAAAAAAAATCGGCAGGTGGTGTTCATCGGCTGTAGTGTCACTGAAAGGATACAGCCCCATGTTTTTCAGGCGTTGGCGGGGAGGGCGGTTAGTTAACTAAGTTGATTTTCTGAGAGCCGAAATGTTGTCTTGTGCTTTAGTCGAATATTCAGGAGGACCGAGTTCTGTTTGGCCCGAATGCTTGCGGCTAACTACCAAAAGACAGGCGGCAGTCACCAGGTATTTAAAGTTTGATGGTTTTTTTCAGGTAGGAAAACAATTGGTCCTGGCAGGCCCTGTATTGGTTTTCCAGGTTCTCGACTTCCCACATGCGCGCGAGCCAGACGTCATCACAGGCGGCTTCCAAATGGTTGACGGTGGTCATCCAGGCCGTTTGGGCGTTAGCGGTTGCTTGCATTAAATGCAATAGCTCCTCATTAATCGCAAGTGCATTCGGCGAGGGGGGCTTGAGGGACATTAAAAATACTCAGAACTATTTCAATAGGAGGTGTGTTTTAGGTTGCGCACTATAAGGCCCTGCTCGCGGGAGGCAGTATTCGACTAATGGCTAACGCGGTGAAATCGTAAAGTTCACAGCTTTTTTGTGCGGGTATTCACCCTGCTTATAATGTCGCTTACGCAGCTGTAGTGTGTTTCACGGATTAAACAGATGATTCGATTCAGCCGATAAGTTGAATCTTGATTCAATCTGCGTTCAATAACGTGCAACTGCGTTAGTACGGTCTTAGCTGTCAGTTAGATCAGCGACTGCGGCGTTTTTCCGGTGCAGTACACAGCAGCATGCCGTCGATCACGCGCCGGTCCAGCTCACGCTTGACCGAGGTTCATGGCCCTGTGACCGTTTGTGCCTGGCACGCCCAATGGGATGAGCAACCGCTCGATGAGCGAGCGAAGATCAAGTCACGCCAAGGCGTGCGCTACTCGCCCCTTTCTTGCTTCATGGCGTTTGGAGCATCGCTTCCACTTCCGCAACGGTTACACGCGCAATGACGCTTTCCGGGATCTTCGAAATATCGGATAAGTTGTAAACCATGAAGTCATCCCCCATGACCTTTTTGGACATCAACTCGAACGACGGAAGTATGCGGGTGTAATAGTGTTGATCGAGCCCGCAGGGGGAGTTTACGGAGTCCTTCGTTTCGTAAAACCTCCCCGACTTTTCGTCCAGGTCGACGCCTACCAGAAAAACCTTGGAGAACCCGACGTGGAATGCCAGCTGTATGGCCAGGTAGGCCACGGTTCGGGCATCAAAAAAGCCCTGGCTCATGTCCTTGGAGAACCCGATGGGTCGTTTCCGACGGGCGATCAAGGAGTGATCGGTAACCAACTCTTTTTGTCTCCCGAGCGCCACATCGAGCCACGACGGCCTTGTAGCCTTGGACAACGGGTAGAGCTGCCCGGTTGGACGAATGCAGGATGATTGCGCATGGTCTGCCCATAGCGCGACCCTTTGGCTGACGACCATGGCGTAGTTGAATAAATCCGGCTGCTGGTTGGAAAAGCTTCTGTCCGTGCAGGCGTAAAAACTCGGTTTGATGTCGGTGTTCATAAACATCGAAATCGCGCCATTCATCGTAATCATGGGCACGTGCGCAAACTTTTCGAGGGGAAATGATTTGGCTGAAGGGCCGGAAGCAATAATAAAAACCGCGCCTGATTCGACATTCCGACAGGCATCAAAGTCGTGTAGGGTCGGCGAGCGTGCGTTTAAACACGGCACTGATGCGGGTGCAAACAACGGCAGCTTATTCTCGCCAACCGGCTTGGCCCCGACGCAGGACATCTGTTTCATCCGACCTATCCATGTTGTGAAATGAAAGTACATACATCTCCCGACCTGGAGCCAGCAGTAGAGTTCCTTAATGAAAAAGAATATATAAACGCGCTGACGCTTTCAGAACGTCTGTCCCATGGAAAACTGAAACACCTGCTTGTCCGCTTTCTCAGGCGTGCGGATCGGATATGCCAGGTTCACACCCCCCCACCGAGCTGGCCATCTGGCGCATTTCCCGACGCAGCACCTATTCCAAGGTCCAGCTGGTGGATGGCTCGAAAAAAGCTGATGGGTATGGGCTGATTACGCGTGTAACACGGAGAAATGGGCTGACAAGCTCGCCAAGGCGGCGCGTACGCGATATTTCGCGGTCAATGGCGCCGAACTCAGCGGGATTTTTAACTTGCAGCACGGTTGCGGCAAGTTGGTCGCAGGTTCCTTAGCTGACTGGTATTACGGCATGCCCGGCCGCTCCGTGGCGACGGAACCCTTCGACATCACCGGAAACACCGGCGACAGGTGAATCAAAAAACCAGGAGACGCTCCGTTTATGCCTGCCGAGGGAGTTGGGATAAAGTACCAGGACCTCGCCGGTCGGCTGTTCGCCGAGAATCCCAATGTGAAACGGTTCAAGACATTGGTGGTGCTGGACCGGGTCAACGTCGGCTTGGAAGTGCCGGTTGCATAAAAAAGTTGGTCGAAGCCTGTCCCCTTTTTTCACCTCGCCTGTCATTCCAGGCAAGTGAACAAAATCGAGAGCTTCTTCCCATGCCCGCCGTCCTCCCTTTGCGCTTGCGCCCGTTGCTCAAACTGAGCCTGATGCTGAGCCTCAGCGCCAGCCCGTTGTTCGTCCCCGTCAGCTATGCCGAAGACAGCGCCGCGCGCCGCAGCTACCAGGTGCCGGCCGGCAGCCTGAGTGCGGCGTTGACCCGCTTTGCCGGTTTGTCGGGGGTCAACCTGTCGATAGACCCGGCGCTGGTCAGCGGGCGCAGCAGCAGCGGTTTGTCTGGTGAGTACGGAGTGGAAGAGGGCTTTGCCCGCCTGCTGCAAGGCTCCGGCCTGCAGCTGCAACCCATGGGGGAGCAGGCGTACATGCTGGTACCGGCGCCGGATGGCAGCAGCCTGGAACTGGCGCCGACGTCGATTCTCGGTACCACCGGCCTGTACGACGGCGACACCTACGCCGGTGGCCAGGTGGCGCGGCGTGGCTCGCAAGGCTTGCTGGGCACGCGGGATTTCATGGAAACGCCGTTCAGCATGACCACCTACACCCAGGACGCGGTAAAAAACCAGCAGGCGCGCACCCTCGGCGACCTGATCGCCAGCGACCCGTCGGTACGCGCCACCAACCCGGCCGGTGGGCGTTATGAGCAGTTCACCATTCGCGGTTTCAGCCTGTTCAACAGTGATGTGTCTTACAACGGCCTGTACGGCGTGCTGCCGACCTACACCATCGACATGGAAATGGCCGACCGCGTCGACATCTTCAAGGGCCCCACCCAGTTGATCAACGGCATCTCGCCGCGCGGCAGCGTGGGTGGCGGGATCAACGTGGTGCCCAAGCGCGCCACCGACAAGGACATCACCTCGTTCACCGGCACCTGGGCCTCCGACAGCCAGGCCGGCGGCGCGGTGGATGTGGGCCGGCGCTTCGGTGAGGACAACAAGTTCGGCCTGCGCTTCAACGGCGTGAAGCAGTCCGGCGATACCGAATGGGACCACCAGAGCGTCGACCGTGAGATGGCCGTGCTGGGCCTGGATTTTCGTGGCGAGCGCCTGCGTCTTTCCACCGACATCGGCCGCACCGAGCGCGACACCGATGCCCCGCAGGAGCGTGTGCAAGTAGCGGCCGCGGCGCCGGTGCCCAGCGCCAACGATGTGCGCCGCAACTACGCGCAGTCCTGGAGCAAGGCCCGCACCAAGGACACCTTCGGTACGGTGAATGCCGAATATGACCTCAGCGATTCGGTGATGCTCTACGGCGGTGTGGGCGCGCGTAAAAGTAACCACGAGTTCCTGCGCCATGCGGTGTCGGTCAGCAACGCAGCCGGCGCGTTTACCGTCTCGCCTCGGGATTTCACCCGCGATGAAAACGTCCGCACTGCCACGGCCGGTGTGCGTAACTGGTTCCACACCGGGCCGGTGAGCCATGAGGTCAACCTGGCCGCCAGCTACTTCTATATGGACTTCACCAACGGCGGTGCGCGTTATGCCAACGCATCGAGCAATCTCTACAACCCCGTGCAAACCCCGACGCCGTCTGTGGCCACGCGTCAGGACGCGAAGGTGTACACCGAGAACACATTCAGTGGCGTGGCCTTGTCCGACACCCTGGGCTTCTTCGATGACCGCCTGTTGCTCACCCTCGGCGCGCGTTGGCAGCGTGTGATCGTGGACGACTGGAGCAATGGCATCAAAGGCAAGACCAACTACGACGAAGAAAAGATCTCGCCTTCGGGTGGCCTGCTGTTCAAAGCCACCGACAAGCTCTCGCTGTACGCCAACTACATGGAAGGTATGAGCCAGGGCAAGATCGCACCGTCCACGTCGAGAAACGAAGACCAGATCTTCCCGCCGTTTATCAGCCGCCAGGTGGAAGTGGGCGCCAAGTACGACGCCGGCGCCTTCGCCGTGACCGCCGCCGTGTTCCGCATCAAGCAACCGGCCTACGAGACCAACTCCACCTCGCTGCTGTTCGGTCCCAATGGCAAGCGCCAGAACACCGGTGCGGAGCTGAGTGTGTTCGGCGAACCCTTCAAGGGTGTGCGCTTGCTCGGCGGCGTGATGTACATCGACAGCAAATTGAAGGACACCACCAATGGCGCCTGGGACGGCAACCGCGCGCCGGCCACGCCCAAGTACAACGTCAACCTCGGCGCCGAGTGGGACGTTCCGACCCTCGAAGGCCTGACCCTGACCAGCCGGGGCATCCACTCCAGCTCCCAATACCTGGACCAGTCCAACGTCAAGGAAATCGACGCCTGGAACCGTATCGACGTCGGCGCCCGCTATGCGTTCAAGGTGGATGACAAGCACATCACCCTGCGGGCGAATGTGGAGAACGTCGCCGACAAGCGCTACTGGAGTTCGGCCGGTGCGTCGGATGACAGCGAGCCGGGGCTGACCCTGTCGACCCCGCGCACCTACCTGCTGTCTGCCACCGTCGACTTCTAGACGCCGATTAAAAAAGTGGGAGGGGGCTTGCCCCCGATTGCGGCGGTTCAGTTGGAGCATCCTTGACTGACACACCGCTATCGGGGGCAAGCCCCCTCCCACAAATGAGAATGTTTTTTGATCGCGCCGCCCCGATATGGAATAGTACCCGCCGTTTTCCCCAGCCGGTCCAGCTGGGGTGTTTTAACGCCGAGGTACCTTCATGCAATTGTTGCGCTCCATCCCCACCTTTGCCGCCTGCCTGCTGGCGTTCTCTTCCAGCCTGTTAAGCGCTGCCCCCATCGACCTCAACGACGGCCAGCACGCGGTGCATCTGCCCGATGCGCCCAAGCGAGTGGTGGTGCTGGAGTTCTCCTTTCTCGACAGCCTTGCCGCCGTTGACGTGACCCCAGTCGGCGCCGCCGATGATGGCGACGCCAATCGCGTGCTGCCCCGTGTGCGCCAGGCCATCGGCCAATGGAAATCCGTGGGCCTGCGTTCGCAGCCGAGCATCGAGGAAATCGCGCGGCTCAAGCCGGACCTGATCGTTGCCGACCTCAACCGCCACCAGGCGCTGTACAGCGACCTGGCGAGTATTGCGCCGACCTTGTTGTTGCCCTCGCGTGGTGAGGATTACGAGGGCAGCCTCAAGTCCGCCGAGCTGATCGGCAAGGCCTTGGGCAAAAGCCCGCAGATGGAAGTCCGCATCGCGCAAAACCGTGAAAACCTGAGAAACATCGCCCAGCAGATCCCGGCCGGTGCCAGCGTGTTATTCGGTGTCGCCCGTGAAGACAGCTTCTCCGTGCACGGCCCGGACTCCTACGCCGGCAGCGTGCTGCAAGCCATCGGCCTGAAAGTGCCGTCGGTGCGCGCCAACGCCGCGCCCACTGAATTCGTCAGCCTGGAACAACTGCTCGCCCTTGATCCGGGTTGGCTGCTGGTCGGCCATTACCGCCGCCCGAGCATCGTCGACAGCTGGAGCAAACAGCCGCTGTGGCAAGTGTTGGGCGCGGTGCGTCACCAGCAGGTGGCCGAAGTGGACGGTGACAGCTGGGCGCGCAACCGTGGCGTGTTGGCCTCGGAGCAGATCGCCGAGGACGCCCTGGCGATCCTCAAGGGCGGCAAAGCCGTACTGAGCCAATAAGCATGGGCCGTGGTTTGGCCGCAGCCGGCATCGTAGTGCTGGGCGCCGTGTTGTTCTGGCTGTCGTTGTACAGCTGGTCGCCGTTCACCCTCACCGCCACGGATGCCTGGAATGGCCTGGTGCATCAGGGCAGCGTGGGCGGCAATATGGCCTATATCGTCGCCCAGTTGCGCGTGCCGCGTGCGGTATGCGCGGCATTGGTGGGCGCCTGCCTGGGCCTGGCCGGGGCGCTGATGCAAGGCATCACCCGCAACCGTCTGGCATCGCCGTCGCTGTTCGGCGTGACAGCGGGCGCGGCGTTGGGGCTTGCGTTGTTTTCCACCGGGTTGGTCGCACCGCCGTTTGCCGGCGGTGCCTTGCTGATGACCTGCCTGGGCGGCGCGCTGGCCTGGGTCACGGTGTTCAGCCTCGGCGGTGCCTGGTCGCCGACCACGGCTCAAGGTCGACTGGTGTTGGCCGGGGTGGCCGTCGCCGCGTTGTGTGCTGCCTTGACCCGGCTCACGGTGATCATGGTCGAGGCCCAGGCGCAAAGCGTGCTCAATTGGCTGGCCGGCTCCCTGGCCAACGTCGGTGCGGCGCAGGTGCAATTGCTCTGGCCGTGCACCTTGATCGGCGGTGTGTGGGCGCTGTGGTGCGCGCCGCGCCTGAACCTGATCAACCTTGGCGAAGACGCTGCACGCTCGTTGGGCGTGGGCATTGCCAGCCTGCGTTTGCAGGTGTTCGTCGCCAGCCTGTTGCTGGTGGGGGCGAGTGTCTGCGCGGTCGGGCCGATCGGTTTTGTCGGGTTGATCGCGCCGAATATCCTTCGCCAGTTTCTCGGCAATGACTACCGCTGGCTGATCCCGCTGAGTGCCGCCTTGGGCGCGGTGATCGTGCTCGGCGCCGACCTGCTCAGCCGCGCCGTGGCGTTCCCGGTGGAAACTCCGGCCGGGGTGGTCACTGCATTGATCGGTGCACCGTTCTTCCTCTTTCTCGCCAGGCGCGCCCTATGACCCAGCCACGATTGCGCCTTTGGCTGCTGCTCGGTTTGTTGCTGCTGGCGACCTTCGTCAGCCTCAGCGCCGGCACCCTGTGGCTCACGCCCGAAACCGTGCTGGAGCGCCTGCTGGCCCATGACGCCCTCGACTTTGAAGTCTGGAACCACCGCCTGCCACGCAGCCTGATCGCGATCCTCGCCGGCTGCGCATTCGGCCTGGCCGGGGCGATTGTGCAGGGCGTGATTCGCAACCCGCTGGCCTCGCCGGAGATCCTTGGCGTGACCCAAGGCGCAGGCTTGGCGCTGACCGTGGCGATCATCAGCTGGCCGCACCTGCCGATTGCCTGGCTGCCGCTGGTGGCCTGCCTGGGCGGTGCCGGTGGTGCGTTGCTGTTGGCGCTGTACAACAGCGGCGTGAGTTTTTCCGGCGTGCGTTTTGCGCTGTCCGGCGTGGCGATTGCGGTGACCTTGTCCAGCATCACCGAGTTTCTGATCCTGTCCCACCCGCTGGACATCAACACTGCCTTGCTCGCGCTCACCGGCAGCCTGTGGAGTCGTAACTGGCACCATGTAGCGCTGGTGTTGCCGTTCCTGGTGCTGATCCCGCTGGGGCTGTGCCTGGCCAAGCCGCTGAACCTGATCGCCCTCGGTGATGAAGCGGCCCACAGCCTGGGCACCTTCCTGGGTCGCACGCGCTGGCTGGCGATGGCCTGCGCGGTGCTGCTCACCAGTCTGGGCGTGGGCGTGATCGGGCCGATTGGCTTTATCGGTTTGGTCGCACCGCATATGGCGCGGCGCCTGGTGGGCGGGCATCACCAGTACCTGCTGCCGGCCGCGATGCTGATCGGCGCGCTGTTACTGGTACTGGCCGACACCCTCGGGCGCACGTTGATCGCACCCAGCGAAATCCCCGCCGGGGTGCTTACAGCGGTGATTGGCGCACCGTATTTTCTTTGGTTGCTGGCACGGTTCAAGGGCTGATGACATGAGTATTCTTCGAGCACGCGAGCTGGATATCGGCTATGGCGCTACCCCCATCGTGCAGGGGCTGTCGTTCACGCCGCCGGCGGGCAAGGTCACCGCATTGATCGGCCCCAATGGCTGCGGCAAGTCCACCTTGCTTAAGGCGTTTGCGCGCATCCTCAAGCCCACGCAAGGCGAACTGAGCCTGGACGGCCAGGCCTACGCCAGCCTGTCCGCCCGCCAACTGGCGCGGCACATTGCATTCCTGCCCCAAGTGCTGCCGGTGCCCGAAGGCGTCAGCGTGCGCCAGTTGGTCGCCTATGGCCGCAGCCCGCACAACTCGCTGTGGGGACGCCTGAGCGGCAATGACCAGTCCCAGGTGACCCAAGCCATGCAACGCCTGGAACTCGACAACCTGGCCGACTGCGCCCTGGCGGACCTGTCCGGCGGCCAGCGCCAACGCGCCTGGCTGGCGATGGTCCTGGCACAGAACGCACCTGTGGTGTTGCTCGACGAACCCACCACCTACCTCGACATCAGCCACCAGGTCGAACTGCTCGACCTGATGGGCGAACTCGCCGCCGAAGGCAAGACCGTGATCACCGTGCTCCACGACATCAACCAGGCCTGCCGCTACGCCGACCACCTGGCGGTGATGCACGCCGGCAAGCTGGTGGCCGATGGCGCGCCGGCGCAGGTGATCAGTGCGCAGTTGATGCGCCAGGTATTTGAGGTGCAGGTGCAGATCATGCGCGAGCCGGTGGCCGGCACCCCCATGTGCCTGGTCGAAAAAAGCACCCGTACCCAAGCCTGACGCGGTCAAAAAATGTGGGAGGGGGCTTGCTCCCTCCCACATTTGGATCTCAGTTGGCTTCAGATTTCCACGCAGCCTTCTTGACCTCAATGGCCTTGGGCAACAACCGATTCTGGAAAAACAGATCCGCCGTCGCCTGCTGCGCCTGGATGATCCCCTCATCAATCGGCAAAATCGGCGAAGGCGGGCGGTTGTCCATGTAGCGCGCAACCACGTCGGCGGGCAGGCCCATGAAGTCGGTCAGTACGTTCAGGCTGTCTTCGCGTTGGCTGCGGGTAAGAGCTTCGGCGGCGGTGAGTTCGTCGAGCAGAGCCTGGATAAACGCACCATTGTCCCGCGCATACTCGCGCCGGGCGGTGTACACCGGTCCCGACAGGCCCAAGCCTTCGCCATTGGCCAGCACATGGCTGGGGCTCTGGCTCAAGGCGAGTGACGAGTAGGGTTCCCAGATCGCCCAGGCATCGACGCTGCCTCGTTCGAACGCGGCTCGCGCATCGGCCGGAGGCAGGTACATCGGTTGGATGTCCTTGTAGCTCAGGCCGGCGTTGTTCAGTGCGCGTAGGATCAGGTTGTGGGAGCTGGAACCCTTCTGGAACGCCACTTTCTTGCCCTTGAGGTCCGCGACCGAATGCAGCGGGCTGTCGTTGCGCACCAGGATAGTCTCGGCGCTCGGCTTGGGCGGTTCGGCGCCGATGTACACCAGGTCGGCCCCGGCGGCTTGGGCGAACAGCGGCGGGATGTCGCCGGTGGAACCCACATCCAGTGCCCCCACGTTCAGCGCTTCAAGCATCTGCGGGCCGGCGGGGAATTCGATCCATTTCACGTCCGTCTTCGGGAAGCGCTTTTCCAGCAGGTCATGTTGCTTGGCAAGCACCAGGGCGATGGAGCCTTTCTGGTAGCCGATGCGCAGGGTGGCGGGGTCGGCGGCCAGCGCGGTTTGCGTCACGGCCAGCAGGGCCAGGATCAGTGCGGGAAACTTCATGCTTTACCCTCTGTAAAACGATTGACCGGGCGCAGCAGACCGAGGTTTTCACGCAAGGTGGAACCGCTGTATTCAGTGCGAAACAGGCCGCGCCGCTGCAGCTCGGGCACCACCCATTGCGCGAAGTCTTCCAACCCACCCGGCAAGTGCGGCACGAGGATATTGAAACCATCGGCCGCGCCGTTTTCGAACCAGTTCTGCAGCTCATCGGCAATCTGCGCGGGCGTGCCGATCAGGCTGTAATGCCCACGGCCACCGGCAATTCGCCGACCCAATTGTGCGAGGGTCAGTTGCTCACGGTGGGCCAAGTCACTCAGCAGTTGCTGACGACTGCGTTGCCCGCTGTCGGTCAACGGCAGCTCCGGCAACGGCCCGTCCAGCGGGTAGCCGGACAGGTCGAAATTGCCCAGCATGCGCCCCAGCAACGCGACACCGACCTGCGGTTCGACCAGCGCCTGGAACGCCTCGAATTTGGCCTGGGCCTCGGCCTCGGTTGCCCCGACCACCACAAACACGCCGGGCATGATTTTCAGCGAATCCGGCTCGCGCCCGTACTGGCTCAAGCGTCCCTTGAGGTCGGCATAAAACGCCTGGGCAGTGGCCAACGAGGTCTGTGCGGTGAACACCACCTCGGCGGTCTGCGCCGCCAGCTCACGGCCAGCTTCGGACGAACCGGCCTGCACGATCACCGGTTGGCCCTGGGGCGAGCGCGCCACATTCAGCGGGCCCTTGACCCGGAAGTGTTCGCCCACATGGTCCAGCAGATGCAGCTTCGCCGGGTCGTAATAGTTGCCGCTGGCCTTGTCGCGCACAAAGGCATCGTCTTCCCAGCTGTCCCACAGCCCGGTCACCACCTGATGAAACTCCTTGGCGCGGCTGTAGCGTTCGCCATGGCCGAGGTGTTCGTCGCGGCCAAAATTCTGCGCTTCGGCGGCGTTGTCCGAGGTCACCAGGTTCCAACCCGCGCGCCCGCCGGACAGGTGATCCAGCGAGGCGAACTTGCGCGCCACATGGTAGGGCTCGTTGTAGCTGGTGGTCGCGGTGGCGATCAGGCCGATATGCTCGGTCACCGCACTCAGCGCCGAGAGCAGGGTGAGCGGTTCGAAATGGTCCGAGCGCGCCATATGGCTGGCAATCTCGCCGGTGGCGGCGGCGATGCTGTCCGCCACGAACAGCGCATCGAACTTCGCCGCTTCGGCCACCCGCGCCAGGTGTTTGTACTGGGCGAAGTCCAGCCCGGCATTCGCCGGTACGTCCGGGTGGCGCCAGGCGGCGACATGGTGCCCGGTGGCCATGAGAAAGGCGCCGAGTTTCAGTTGACGGCTCATGCTAGAAATCCTTGCGCAGTTGCACGCCGAAGTAACGCTCATCGTCACGGGGTACGGCGCGGTAAATGTAGTTGCCACCGCTGGCCAGCAGCGGTGAGTAGGACTTGTCGGCGAGGTTCTTGGCCAGCAACGCCACGCGCCAGCCGTTGCTGTAGTCGGCCAGGGCCACACTGGCGTTCCAGATGCCATAGGCGCCTTGTTTAGTGTCGACGTTCTGGCTGATGTCGTATTGCACTTCGCTCTGCCAGCTGTAGTCGGTGCCCAGTTCGATGTCCAGGCCGTTATCCAGCGGGATCGTGTAGTCGGCGCGCACGTAGCTTTTCCAGTCCGGGCTGAAGGGCAGTGGCTTGCCGTTGACGTTACACGTCGCCGCTGCACCGGCCGGGCAGGCGAACTCATCGATGCGCGCACGGGTGTAGGCCAGGGCGCCGGAGAGCTTGAGTTGCTGGGTGGCTTGCAGGGCGTAATCGAGCTCGACGCCTTCGGTGCTGACGCTGCCGGCGTTGATCAGGCGAGTCACGACCTGGCCGGCGACGGTGTCGAAAAAGTTGGCCTGGTAGTTGTCGTAGTCGCTGTGGAATACCGCGAGGTTGGTGGTCAGGCGGTTGTTCCAGGCGGTGGCCTTGATCCCGGCTTCCCAGGTGTTGGAGGTTTCCGGTTTGAGCGCGTCGGTATCGCGTGGCTGCATATTGAAGAACACGTTGTAGGCCGGGCCCTTGTAGCCGCGCGAGTAGGTGAGGTAGCTGGTGACGCTGTCGCTGATGTCGTACTGCACGCCGAGACGGCCGGACCAGCCGTCTTCGTCCACCGAGCCGGAGCTGGAGGTGGCCGGTTGAATCCCGCTGACCGTGGTGGCCGAGGTGGAGACGCGGCGGTGATCGTATTTCAGGTCATCGTGGGTGTAGCGCAGGCCGGCGATGCCACGAAAGCGCGAGGTGAAATTCAGCGTGGTCTCGCCGAACACCGCGTAGCTGTCGCTGGTGGTGCTGTAGTCGGCGATGCCACGGTCGGTGCGCGTGGTGGTCGTGAGTGTGCGCTGATAGGTTTCCTCGTCCTTGCCATGCATGTAGAACAGGCCGCCGACGTACTCCAGGAACTCACCCTTGGGCGAGGCCAGGCGCAGTTCCTGGGAGTATTGGTCGAAGGCCAGCTCGCCCTTGTCGGCGGTGCCGGGGAAGGCGGCAGTCACCGTGCTGAGGCGGTCGCCGTCCTGGTATTGGGTGTTGTCCCAGCCGCGCCAGGCGGTGATCGAGGTCAGGGTGTAGTCGCCCAGGTTCCAGTCCAACTGAGCGGACAACCCTTTGTTGGTGTCCTCGACATGGCTGCGCGTATCGGTGTTGATGTCGCGGTTGTCGCTGGAAGCGCGCACCGGGCTCAAGGCAGTGGTGAAGCCCGGGCTCAGGGACTTGCTGACCACGCCATTCGGCGCGTCGTCATGGGACTGCATGTAGTCGGCGATCAGGGTCAGTGTCACGTCATCGTTGGGGGTGAACGCCAGCTTGCCGCGGATGCCCTTGTGGTTGTAGCCGTTGACCTCCTGGCCGTTGTGCTGGTTGTCGACGTTGCCGTCGTAGCTGCCGAACAGCGTGCTGATCGAGCCCTTGAGCACATCCGGCACCAGGCTGCCGCCGATGCCGAAACGGGTGCGGCTTTCATTGCCGCTGTAGTACGCCTGGTCGATGTAGCCGTGGGTCTCGGCGCTGGGCGCCTTGCTGGTGATGTTGAGCACGCCGGCCGAAGCGTTCTTGCCGAACAAGGTGCCCTGCGGGCCGCGCAGCACTTCGATGCGTTCCAGGTCCAGCAGGTCGAGGGTGGCCTGGCCGGGGCGGGCATAGACCACGCCGTCGATCACCGTGGCCACCGTCGGCTCCACGCCAGGGGAGGTGGAAATGGTGCCCACGCCGCGCACGAACAGCGAGGTGTCCTTGTTCGAGGCGCCGGTGCGGAAGTTCAGCGACGGCACTTGCTGGGCGATGCTTGCCACGCCGTTGCGGTTGTCGCGCTCCAGTTGTTCGCCGTCCAGCACCGAGACCGCCACCGGGACTTTTTGCAGTGACTCTTCACGCCGGGTGGCGGTGACCGTCACCGCTTTGAGCGTGGGTTCCTGTTCGTCAGCGGCAAAGGCGCCGGGCACGGGGAGGGCGGTCAGACCGGCGAGAAGGAATAAGTGCGTGTGCCTGTGCATGGTGTGTTCGCTCGAAAAAATGCCCTGAACCGCTGCGGTTCTTGCGACCGTCAGCGCCTGTGGAAACTGTCTTGGGCATTCGCTTGAGCGAGTAGCAGACAGCGCGCTTTGTTAGCGCTAACATCGACATTATTGGTAACTTGGGTTTAGAGCGTCAAAGACTTAAAAATTATTCCTATATTCTTTTTTGTTGTTAGTAGGATTATCCCGTGAGCGAAGAAAAACCGCGCAAACGCCGTGGCGCCGGGCGCGTCACCTTGAACACCGTGGCCCGCCAGGCTGGCGTGTCGGCAATCACCGTGTCGCGCTATTTCAACCAGCCGGAGCAGGTCTCACCCGAGCGTCGCGAGCGCATCGCCGAGGTGGTGGCCGAGCTGGGTTATGTGCCCAACCTGGTGGCCGGCGGCCTGGCGTCGGCGCGCGGGCGGATCGTGGCGATGGTGATCCCAAACATCTCGGGGCCGATCTTCGCCAACACGATCCAGGGCTTCAGCGACACCCTCAGTCGCCATGGGTATCAGCTGTTGCTTGCGTCCAGTTACTTCAGCGCCGAGCAGGAAGAAAGCGCGGTGCGCGCGTTCCTCGGCTGGTCGCCGGCGGCACTGGTGCTGACCAGCCGCTTTCACAGCACGGGCACCGAAAAAATGATCGCCGATGCCGATATTCCAGTGGTGGAAACCTGGGACTACGTGCCCGACCGCGCGCCGTTGCAAATCGGGTTTTCCCACTACGAAGTCGGCGTCACCGCCGCGCGCTACCTGCATGGCAAGGGTTATCGGCGCATCGCCTTCGTGCAGAACAGCGCTACGGGCGACTTCAGCGCGCTGGAACGGGGTGATGGGTTTGCCGCGACCCTGATCGAGCTGGGTGTACAACCCTGGGTCTTCGCCCCGGACGCCGACCGCGCGCCCTTCGAGGCCGGCAGGCAGGCGATGGAAGCCTTGATGAACCATGCCACACCGCCCGACGCGATCTTCTTCGCCAATGACAACCTCGCCGCCGGTGGTTTGCTGGCGGGGCAGCGCGCCGGGCTGAAGATCCCGCAGGACTGTGCCGTGCTCGGGTTTGGCGATTACCCGTTTGCCGAGATGCTGTTGCCGAGCCTCAGCACCATCAAGCCGCCCGCGTTGGAGATCGGTGTGCTGGCGGCCACGCGGGTGCTGGAAAGCCTTGGAGTAGTGCCGGTTGAGGAGGAAGTACAGCGTTTGAACCTGTTGGACTGCCGCCTGATCGAACGGGAAAGCGCCTGAGCTTTATTTGCGGCCCAGGGGCAATTTGGATACGGTGCAAGCCTGCCCACAAGGATGTCCCCATGACCGAGCCCGCCCCCAAGACCCGCCGCGCCCCCAAAGGTGAAAAACGCCGCGAAGAGCTGCTGGACGCGGCCTTGCAGGTGTTTTCCCTGGAAGGCTATAGCGGCGCTTCGGTGGCAAAAGTGGCGGCCATCGTCGGTATTTCCGTGGCCGGTGTGTTGCATCACTTTCCCAGCAAAATTTCATTATTGATGGGCGTGCTGCAACGTCGCGACGAGGTCAATCAACGAATCGCCGATGAAGTGCGCGCCGAAAAGTCCCTGACCGGGTTGCTCGGCAGCCTGCGCGCGATCAACCGTTCGAACGCCACCGCGCCGGGCGTGGTGCGCGCGTTTACGATTTTGAATGCCGAAAGTCTGCTCGACACCCAACCGGCGTGGGCGTGGTTCCAGGAGCGTTATGCGGGGATCCAGCGGCGCATGCAGGGGCAGTTTGCCGACCTGGTCGCAGCGGGGGAAGTGCGCAGCGATGTGGACATCGCCGGGCTGGTGGAAGAAATCCTGGCCATGATGGATGGCCTGCAGATCCAGTGGCTGCGCTTTCCGGAGCAGGTGGATCTGGTGGCACGGTTTGACAGCTACATCGCACGGGTCGAGGCAGCTATCAGAACCTGAGTCGAACACAGGCAACATGTGGGAGGGGGCGTGCCCCTCCCACACTAGCCTGAGTCGGGATCAGTTACCCGCAGCACTGCCCTGGCTGCTGTCATCGCTCATGTCATAGCCATCACCGTCGCTGGTGCCGCTATCGCCTTCATTTTGATGCAGCACACCGCCGGTCTTCACCGTCGATTCACGCAGCGTCGAGTTGAGCGCCGAGCGTGGCAGCGGGTTGCTGGTGGTGGTCGACAGTTCCTGGCGGAACGGGTTGACCAGCTTGGCGTTCAGGCGAATATCCTGGGACGACGCGCCCACCGATAGGTTGAAGCTGTCGGCATCCACGACCCATTGCTTGCTCGCCACGTCGTAGTAGGCCAGCGAGCGATCGTTGAGCTCGATGGTCACGCGCTTGCTCTCGCCCGGTTTCAGGAACACCTTCTTGTAGCCCTTGAGTTCCTTGATCGCGCGTTCGACTTTCGGGTTGTTCTGGCCCACGTACAACTCGGCCACTTCGGCGCCCGCGACCTTGCCGGTGTTGGCCAGGTCGAACGACACCTTGATCGGCGCCCCGGCCACCGCCACCCCAGGGGTCACGCTGATGTTGCTGTAGCCGAAGGTGGTGTACGACAAGCCGTAGCCGAACGGGTAGAGCGGCTTGATGCCCTTTTTCTCGTAGCCGCGATAGCCCAGGAACAGGTCGTCCTTGTAGCTCATCTCGGCCAGGGTTTCCTGGTTGTCGAACTTGGGGAAAGTCGCGTAGATCGGGTTGTCTTCGATGTTGCGCTCGATGCTGATCGGCAGCTTGGCCGACGGGTTGACCTTGCCCAGCAGGATCTCCGCCAAGGCCTGGCCGCCGTTCTGCCCAGGGTAGAACGCATGCAGCGCGGCCGGTACTTGGTCGATCCAGTCGCTCATCTTCAGGCCGGTGCCGCCGTGCAGGGTGACCACGGTATTCGGGTTGACCTTGGCGATGCTCTGGATCAGCAGGTTCTGGTACTCGGGCAGGTCGAAGCTGTGGTCGAAGCCTTCACCTTCGTATTCATTGCTGTTACCGGCCGCGACCAGTACCGCGTCGTACTTGGCCAGGTCCTGCGGTGCCACCAGCGAAGCCCAGCTCATCTGCACGCCGACGAGGCCGCCCATGGTCGACAGGTAGCCGTTGCGGCGTGAGTATTCCAGCTTGATGTCGACCGGTTTGCCGGCTTCCAGGTTGACCTTGGCAAACACCGGGATGGTCGGTGGAATGCTGTTGTTCGGCAGCGGTTTGCCGTCGCCGTTGTCGAGGACTTTCTTGCCGTTGACGTAGAGGCGTACGGCGCCGTCGGCACGTACCTTGAACACCTGCTCGCCGCTGACCGTCGGGGTGATCTGGCCGCTGTAGCGAATCGAGGTGGCGGCGGTATCGCCGTTCACCGGCAGGCTGTCGGTGGACCAGTCCAGGTCGACATGGGTGTCGGTGCGGCTGGCGGCCGGGTCGCCAGACCAGTTGGTGTTGCTGAAGAACTCGGTCTTCAAGCCTTTGACGCTGTTGCCATTGCTGTCGGCATGGGTCCAGGTCGAGGTGGCCGGGTCCAGGGACAGCCCGTCGATGAACTCGACCTTGGCGCCTGGCGCCAGTTGCTGCAAACCGCTCAGCTCACTGATGTAGTTGGCGGCCATGACGTTGGCGCTGCCAAAACCGGTAGGCGGCGCGTACTTGGCCAGGGTGCCGACCACGGCGATGCGCTTGACCTTGTTCGCGTCCAGCGGCAGCAGGCTGTTCTGGTTTTTCAGCAGCACGATACCTTCGCGCGCGGCGTTCAGGGCCACGCGGTTGCTGGTGGCGCTGTTCATGTTGTGGCTGGTCAGCGGCGCCTTGCTGTCGAACTTGTACAGGTAGATCTGCTTGAGGATGCGGCGCACCTTGTCATCGATGGTCGCGCTGCTCAGTTCGCCGCTGTCCAGGTACGGCTTGAGGATGGTGCTGTTCATCTGGTAGCCCATCATGTCCAGGTCGGTACCCGCCTGTGCCGCCGGCAAACCGTCGACCACCGCGTTGTAGTCGCTCTGCACGAAGCCCGGATAGCCCCATTCGGTCTTGAGGATGTCACGCATCAGGTGCTTGTTCTGGCACGCGAACTCGCCGTTCACCTTCTGGAAGGCGCACATCATCATCGCGACTTTGCTGTTCTTGGAGGCGGACTCGAACGGCGGCAGGGTCATTTCGCGCAGCACGCGCTCGCTGATGATTTCATCGAGGTGGAAACGGTTGCTTTCCTGGTCGTTGGCGGCGAAATGCTTGGCGTTGGCCCACACGCCACGCGACTGAATGCCGTTGATCACCGCCGGCCCCAGGCTGGCGCCGAGGAACGGATCTTCACCGGACAAGTACTCGAACGCCCGACCACTGTACGGCATGCGGTACAGGTTCATGCCTGGGCCGGTGACGAACTGATAACCGCCACTGGCGGTGTCATAGCCCAGGGCACGGCCCAGGTCGATGGCGCGACGCGGGTTCCAGCTGGCGGCCAGGTTCGGCCCCGACGGGTAGACCACGCCCTGAGCGTTGCCTTCGCTGGTGTAGCGCACGCCCACGCCGCCATCGGCGCCGTGGATCTGTGGGATGCCGTATTGGGTCAGTGGCTTGACGTCCCAGCCACCGGTGCCGCCGATGTAGGCGAGTTTTTCTTCCATGGTCATCTTCGCCAGGGTCTTGTCTGCAGCCTTTTCTGCGCGGCTTACCCGGCCTTCATCCAGGGCGGGGCTGGTGGCTGCATGCACCTGGGACACGGCCAGTGCCAGCAGGGCGAATGCCGACTGTGCACCGAGCATTTTGCGTTTATTCATGGGTCTCTCCGACAACAGTTCAGTAAACATGGCGCGCCGAGAAGTGCGTGTTGCACTGCACCTCGTCACTTTTTTCTGGGCAACAGTTGCCCGTGATCGCAATTTTTAACCGATGGCTAATTGCAACTATTTGGCGAATTTCGCAGTTTTATTAGTGTAAAAATTGTATTAGTTATTGTTGTAGATAGTGTCTAAGCGATATCACGAGGTGGCATTTTGAACCGCGAAAACCGCATAATTAAGGCAATTCTTGCGCTTGGAAGTCAAACAAAAGCTAATTTTTGCGCGAAATAAGAAATAATTTCTTACGTTCAGGAACTAAGGCTAAACCTACCAGTCGATTGGTTTAAGGAATTTTGTCGAGTCGTGGCTAACTAGTGGCATTGCTCGGTAGTTCTAAAGTGCCATGTTTACACAAGCTGTCATACACAACGCTTTGGTGTAGGGTCTTGATCGAGTTCAAGGCGCCACTTGGGCTATCTGCTGTTTTTGATCTGGAGAAAGTTGATGAAGATTTCCCTGTTGGGTGCCGGTGTTGTCCTGGGCGTTGCGCTAAGTGGCGCAGCGATGGCGGCTGAGTCCACGGACGCTGATGCGAAATCCGGGGCTGCCGATTCCACGGTGTTGACCCAGGCCCACGACGCCAAGGCAGTTAAAAAGCAGAAGGCTGAAACCACCAAGGGTGGGCGTCCGCTGAACGGCAGCCAGGCCGCGCCGAAGACCTCGAACTAACGGGGAAACGCGGTCCCCTGTGGGAGGGGGCTTGCCCCTCCCACAAGGGTTTCCCATAACCCTTTAGAACATAGCCCCTCAGATAGTCACCCATGCCCAGCTCCTCAACGCCTCTCAATGCCTGCCAACTGCACATCCCGCACACCGATCAGGTCTGCGCGTGGCTGATGCAACATGCCGGGTTGAAAACCGTTGACCTGGAGCGCGCCCGACGCCTGTCCCAGGAGGGCGGCGACACCGAGTTGCTCGGGCTGCTCACGCGCTTGGGGCTGGTCTCGGAAGTGGAACTGGCCCGTGCCTGGGCTGACCTGCTCGGCGCACCGCTGCTGCTGGCCGATGCTGCGCCGCCGCTGCTGGACCCATTGCCGGTACTGACCGAACGTTTCATGCGCCATTACCAGGTGGTGCCCGTGGGCTGGAGCCAGGGCGGCCTGCGGGTGCTGGCCGCCAACCCGTCGCTGGTCTACCCGTTCCAGGCCATGGCCTATGCCTGCGGCGTGCCGGTGTGGCTGGCCGTGGGCCCGCGCAACGAAGTCGAAACCCTGATCGAGCGCTACTACGGCCAGGGCCGTTCGGCCATGGGCACCCTGATCGAAAACCTCGACGAGCAGGGCGGCGCCCTCGAAGACATCGAACACCTCAAGGACATGGCCTCCGAAGCGCCGGTGATTCGCCTGGTCAACCTGATCCTGCAGCGCGCGGTAGAGCATCGCGCCTCGGACATTCATATCGAACCCTTCGAAAACCAGCTTAAGGTGCGCTACCGCATCGACGGCGTGCTGCACGAAGCCGAAGCCCCACCGTCCAGTTCGTCGGCAGCGGTGATTTCGCGGGTGAAGATCATGGCGCGCCTGGACATCGCCGAGCGGCGCCTGCCCCAGGACGGGCGCATCATGCTGCGCATCCAGGGCAAGGAGCTGGACTTGCGGGTGTCCACGGTGCCCACCAGTTTTGGCGAATCGGTGGTCATGCGTTTGCTCGACCGCCAGACCGTGCAGTTCGATTTCCAGAGCCTGGGCTTTGATGGCCAGCGCCTGGAAACCTTCCTCGAAGTGCTCGAGCGGCCCCACGGCATCCTGCTCGTCACCGGGCCCACCGGCTCGGGCAAGACCACCACCCTGTACACCGCGTTGTCGCGGCTCAATACCGCCGAGCGCAAGATCATCACCGTCGAAGACCCGGTGGAATACCAACTTGAGGGCATCAACCAGATCCAGGTGAAACCGGCCATCGGCCTGGATTTCGCCGGCGCGTTGCGCTCCATCGTGCGCCAGGACCCGGACGTGATCATGATCGGTGAAATCCGCGACCTGGAAACCTGCCGCATCGCCATCCAGTCGTCCCTCACCGGCCACCTGGTGCTTTCGACCCTGCACACCAACAGCGCGGCGGCGAGTATCACGCGCTTGCTGGACATGGGCGTCGAAAGCTACCTGATCGCCTCGACCGTCAACGGCATCCTCGCCCAGCGCCTGGTACGGCGCCTGGACCCGGCCACCCGCGAAGCCTTCGAAGCGCCGCCGGAGTTGATCGCCGAACATGGCCTCGACCGGTTTACCGAGCAGCGCCCGATCATGCTCTATCGCCCCCGCGCCGATGCGCCGGGCGGCGGTTACCACGGCCGCAGTGCAATCACCGAACTGCTGGTGATGAACGACGAACTGCGCAGCCTGTTGATGCGCCAGGCCGACGCCGCCACCCTCGAACAGGCTGCCCGTCGTGGCGGCCTGCGCACTTTGCATGAAGAGGGCCTGCGCCAGGCCGTGGCCGGTGTCACGTCACTTGAAGAAGTGCTGCGCGTCACCCGGGGAGAGGGCGCGTGAGCCTGTTCAAATACCGCGCCCTCGACAGCCAGGGCCAGGCGCAAAACGGCACCCTCGAAGCCAAGGACCAGGACGCCGCCGTCGCCGCGCTGCACAAGCGCGGCTTGCTGCTGTTGCAGATCGAGGTGGCGGGTGCCCAGGGCCTGCGCAAGGCCTTTGGCCGGGGTCAGTTGAACGGCGCGGCGCTGGTCAGTTTCACTCAACAGTTGGCCACGCTATTGGGGGCTGGCCAGCCGCTGGAACGCTCCCTGGGCATCCTGCTCAAGCAGCCCGGCCAGCCGCAGACCCGTGCGTTGATCGAGCGCATCCGCGAACAGGTCAAGGCCGGCCAGCCGTTATCCAAGGCGTTGGAGGCGGAGGGTGGCCAGTTCTCGCCGCTGTACCTGAGCATGGTCCGCGCCGGTGAGGCGGGCGGTGCCCTCGAAGACACCCTGCGCCAGCTCAGCGACTACCTGGAGCGCAGCCAGTTACTCAGGGGCGAAGTGATCAACGCGCTGATCTACCCGGCCTTTCTGGTGGTCGGCGTGCTCGGTTCGCTGGCCCTGCTGCTGGCCTACGTGGTGCCGCAGTTCGTGCCGATCTTCAAGGACCTGGGCGTGCCGATTCCGCTGATCACCGAGGTGATCCTGGGCCTCGGCCAATTCCTCGGGGCCTACGGCCTGGCGGTGCTGGCCGGGTTGATTGTCGGCGCCTGGGCCCTGGCCGCGCGCCTGCGCGATCCCCAGCGCCGCGAACGCTATGACCGCCGCGTTCTGGGTATCCGCATTATCGGCCCGTTGCTGCAACGGGTCGAAGCCGCCCGCCTGGCGCGCACCCTCGGCACGCTGCTGAGCAACGGCGTGGCGCTGCTGCAAGCGTTGGTGATTGCCCGCCAGGTCTGCACCAACCGCGCCCTGCAAGCCCAGGTCGCCCAGGCCGCCGAGTCGGTCAAGGGCGGCGGCACTCTGGCCAGTGCCTTCGGCAGCGAACCGCTGCTGCCCGATCTGGCGTTGCAAATGATTGAAGTCGGCGAACAGGCCGGCGAACTCGACAGCATGCTGCTCAAGGTCGCCGAAGTGTTCGACGTTGAAGCCAAACGCGGCATCGACCGCCTGCTCGCCGCGCTGGTGCCGTCCCTGACTGTGGTCATGGCGGTGCTGGTGGCGGTGATCATGCTGGCGATCATGCTGCCGCTGATGAGCCTGACCAGCAATATATGAACCCTTAAGGAAACACGCTGATGCGCCATACCCGATTCAAGCCCGCCCGCCGCCAGGGCGGTTTTACCTTGTTGGAAATGCTCGCGGTGATCGTGCTGCTGGGCATCGTCGCGACCATCGTGGTGCGCCAGGTCGGCGGCAATGTGGACAAGGGCAAATACGGCGCGGGCAAGGCCCAGCTGGCCAGCCTGAGCATGAAGATTGAAAGCTACGGCCTGGACGTCGGCTCGCCGCCCAAGACCCTGCAGCAACTGGTCGACAAGCCGGGCAACAGCGCCGGTTGGGCCGGGCCGTATGCCAAGCCGTCGGACCTCAAGGACCCGTTCGGCCATGCCTTCGGCTATCGCTTCCCCGGTGAGCACGGTGCGTTCGACCTGATTTTCTACGGCCAGGACGGCCAGCCCGGCGGCGAAGGCTACAGCGCCGACCTGGGCAACTGGGAATAACCCACGACCATGGCCAACGCCCAACGCGGCTTTACCCTGCTGGAGATGCTGGTGGTGATCGTCTTGATCAGCATCGCGGCCGGGTTGGTAGGGTTTGGCCTGCAACAGGGCCTGCGCGCCGCCAAAGAACGCCAGGCCGTCGGGCAGGTGGTCGAGGCATTGCGCAGCACGCGGGCGCGGGCGATTGTCAGTGGCACCACCGAAAGCACGCTGTTCGATTTGCGCAACCTCAGCGTGCAGGCGCCGGGCCGTCCGAAAAAGTATTGGCCGGCCGGGCTGCAGGTGACCCTGCACACTGCCGAGCAAGCCGGCGCTGCGGTGGATTTCTACCCCGATGGCAGTTCCACCGGCGGCCACGTGTTGCTGGCCAACGGCAGTCGGCGTTGGCGCATCGACATCGGCTGGCTGACTGGCAGCGTGCGGTCCAAGGCCTTGCCATGAAGCGCCAGGCGGGGTTTACCCTGCTGGAAATGCTCGCCGCGCTGACGTTGATGGCGATCTGTAGCACGGTGCTGCTGGTCGCCTTCGGCCAGAGCGCGCGCTCGTTGTTGCAGGTGTCCCACAGCGACCGCCTGACCCATGCCGCCTTGAGTGTGATGGATCAGGAAGGCATGGGCCCTTTGGCCAGCGGCACACGCCAGGGCGAGTTGAACGGTATCGCCTGGCAACTGCGTATCGCCCAGCAGCCCAGCCGCATTGGTCAGGCACATTTGTTCAGGCTTGACCTCACCGTCAGCGAAGGCCCGCGCCAGGCCAGTTTCAGCACCTTGAAACTGCGCGCTGCCGGCGTCGGGGCCGGCTTGTGAAGGCGCGTCAGCAGGGCTTTACCTTGCTTGAGATCATGATCGTGCTGAGCCTGCTCGGGGTGTTGCTGACCCTGGTCGGCGGCGCCTTGCTGGGGGCCAATCGCGCCGTGCTCAAGGCCCAGCGCTACACGGTCAGCCTGGATGAAATGCGTGCCGCGCAGCAGTTTTTGCGCACCGCCATCAGCGAAGCGCTACCGCTGGATGTGACCGAGGACGACAGCCAGACCGATGGTTTTTTTGCCGGTGGGCCGCAGCGCATGCAGTTTGTCGCGACCTTGCCCGGTGTGCTTGGTGGCGGGATTCAGCGCTTCACCTTGCAGTTGGTGGGCCCTGAGTCGCAGCGCGACTTGCAGGTGGCGTTCGCGCGGTTTGAGTCCGCGGCGCAAGTCAGCGTCCCGGCCTCGCGCAGTGAGCCGCAGGTGTTGTTGAAGGGGGTCGAGGACCTGCAATTCAGCTATCGCGGGGTGTCGCCCAAGGGCCAGGCCACCGGCTGGATCAGCGAGTGGCCGTGGACCAAGCGCCTGCCTTACACGGTGCGGATTGACGCGCGGGTGAATGGCCCGGTGCCGTGGGTGACCCAGGTGGTTGCCTTGCGCCTGAACCTGTCCGGCGGGGCACCCGAATGATCCAGCATCAACGCGGTGTGGCCCTGCTGCTGGTGCTGTGGGTGCTGGCCTTGCTCAGTCTGTTGCTCGGCGGTTTGGCCGGTTGGGTGCAACTGGAAACACGCCAGGCCGCCTGGCACCGCCAGCACACCCAGGCGGTGCTGGCGGCCGAGGCCGGGGTGGCGCTGGCGATGCAAGCCGTCGCCGACCCGTTGCAGCGCAAGCAGTGGATTGCCGACGGGCGTGAAATCCCGCTGGTGTTCGACGATGCGCAGCTGCGCGTCAGCCTGCACAGCGAGCGCGGCAAGCTGTATTTGAACAGCGCCGAGGTGGGTGATTTTGCCCGCCTGGCCCTGGCCTGCGGTGCGACCCAGGCCCAGGCCAACCAACTCGCCAGAGCCCTGGAGGTGCGGCGTAACCAGGGCCTGGCGCCGTTTCGGGTGGTGGAAGAAGTGCGCCAACTGCCGGGCATGACCCAGGCGCTGTACAGCGAACTGGTGCCCGAGATCAGCCTGTGGAGCGGCCTGGACCGGCCCGATCCGGCATTCGCCAGTGCCTTGATGCGCCGCGCACTGAACCTGCCGCACCAAAGCGCGGTGGGTGCCGATCCCGGCGACGTGCTGGTGGTCAGCAGCCGCGCCCAACGCCCCGGTGGTTACCACGCCCAGGTGCAAGCCACCGTGTTATTGAGCCCCGCGCAAGGCAGCGCACAACCTTATCGAGTCTTACGTTGGCAAGAATGAACGAACAGTTAACCGCGCGGCTTCAGGCGCTGGCGCAGCCCATCACCCAGCGCTGGCGCGGCAGCCTGCTGCAACTGGGCTGGCGCCTGTGGCTCAAGGAGCTGCGTGGCTGCCTGCCGGGGTGGTTGTCGTTCGCCGATATCCCCGAGCATGTCTACGCCTGGCCGCTGACCGCACCGGTCGAAAAGCTGCCTGGCGAAGCGCGTCAGGTGCTGGTGCTGCCGCCGGAAACGGTGCTGGTGCAAACCCTGCAGTTGCCCCCGGCGGCGGCGCGCAACCTGTCGACGGTGGTCGGCTATGAACTGGACCGCTTCACGCCGTTCGACGCTGCCCAGTTGTACTTTGTCGCGCGCCAGGAGCGCCGCACCCCCACGCACTTGCACGTCACGCTGGTGGCGATCCTGCGTGAGCGCCTCGACCAGATCCTCAATGACTGCGCGGCCCTCGGCTTGCAGCCCCATGCGGTGGATGTCGCCGATAGCGCAGGCAAACCCATGGGCATCGATTTGCTGCCGGCGCCATTGCGTCCCCGCCAGCGCCCCCAGGGCAAGGGCCTGCAACGCAGCCTGCCGTGGTTGTGCGGCGCCTTGCTGATTGCGGCGATGCTGCTGTGGCTCGACGACCGCCAGCGCGTGCTCGATGCCATGCAGCACAGTGTGCGCGAGCAGAAAGCCCAGGTCGCCGAGATCCAGGCCCTGCGCCAGCAATTGCTCAATACCCGTGGCGCCGCCCAGTACCTGATTCGCCGCAAGGCCGCCCAACCACCGTTGGCGGCGCTGCTCAACGAACTGACCGCGTGCCTGCCCTCGGACACCTGGCTCGACCAGTTGGAAGTCAACGACGGCGCCGACGTGTCCTTCTCCGGGCAGAGTGCCAAGGCCAGTGCGCTTATCACCCGGATCAAGGCCTGCCACAGCCTGGAAAACGCCCAGTTCGAAGGGGTGATCCAACCCGATGCGCAAACCGGCAAGGATCAATTTTCCTTGCGCGCCCACCTGCACCAGGAGGCCGCCGATGCGCCGACCACTGACACCCCGTGAACGCCGTGGCGCGGCCCTGATCGCCCTGGCCCTGGTGCTCGGCGCCGGTTACTGGCTGTTGATCGACAGTTGGTTCGCCGGCCCCTTGCGCAGCATGGGCGAGCAAGCCGAGCAGCTGCGTGAACAGCAGCAACGCTACGCCGGTGTGTTGCGCCAGGGCGACAGCCTGCGCCAGCAATTGGAGCAAGCGCGGCAGGACCCGGCCAGCAGCACCAGCCTGTTGCCCGGCGACGACCCGAGCGCGGTGGCGGCGGACCTGATGCAACGCATCGCCGACCTGATCAACAGCCGCGCCGGCCTCGGTGGCGGTTGCAGCCTGACCCAGCGCATGCCCATCACCCCGGAGCAGGACGACGCCGAGCCCTATCGCCAGGTCAAGGTCAGCCTGACCCTCAACTGCGCCATCGAACCCTTGACCGCGATCCTGCATGAGCTGGAGTACCAACGGCCGTTTCTGTTTGTCGATGAGATGAGCATTCGCCGCCCACCGAACGCGCCGGCCAGCGGTGGCGCCGGGCAACTGGTGGTGCACCTGTTGGTACGCGGTTACCTGCAACCGGCCGCCGCCCGGCAGGTGCAACGATGATCAATGTATTGCGTCCCCTGGAATGGCTGTTGCTCGGTGTGGCCGGGCTGTTGGGCCTGCTGATGGTCGGCATCCTCAGCAGCATCGGCGATGCGCCGCAGTGGTTGCCGGCGCCGGACCCCGATGCCCGCGCCACTACCGCCGCCAAGGTTCTGGTGGCGCCGAGCGCGACCCTCGAAAGCCTGGCCGGCACCTGGCAAACGCCGCTGTTCAGCCCCGACCGCAGCCCCGACCGTGCGGTGGGCCAAGCCGCCGTTTCCAGCCTGTCGAGCCTGGTGCTGACCGGTATCGTCCTCGACGGCGACCTGCGCGTGGCGCTGCTCAAGCGTGCCGATGGCCCGCCGCTCAAAGTTCACCAGGGCCAGACCCTGCCCAACGGCTGGCGCCTGGAACACCTGACGCCCCGCGATGCCCGCTTTGTACTCGACGGTCGCACGCAAACCCTGAGCCTGCGTGCCCTGCGTTTGCCGCCGCCGTCCAGCACTCCCCCGATTACCCTTCCTCACGAGTCCACCCCTTGATCGATACTTTCCCTGGCGCCTTGCGCACCACCGTGTTGTGCCTGGCCACCGCCGTTTCCCTCGGTGGCTGCGGCACCTTCCCCGAGCATCTCGACCCGGACGAGGCCCTGCTGCATGAGGCGATGCAGGGCACCGGTTCGCAACGCCCACCCGTGGACCCGGCCAGCGAACAGGCGCCGGTCGACAGCGGCCAACCCCAGGCGAAGACCCCGCCCCAGCGCCAGTTGATACGCGGCAACCAGCAGTTCGTGCGCCAACCGGCAGCCATCTCGGCCGCCAAGGAAGAGGGCAGCGGCGACATCGTGTTCAACTTCGCCGACCAGCCGATCGAGGCCGTGATCAACAGCGTGATGGGCGACCTGCTGCACGAGAACTACAGCATCGCCCAGGGTGTGAAGGGCAATGTCAGCTTTTCCACGTCCAAGCCGGTGAACAAGCAGCAGGCCTTGTCGATTCTGGAGACCCTGTTGTCGTGGACCGACAACGCCATGATCAAACAGGGCAACCGCTATGTGATCCTGCCGGCCAATCAGGCAGTGGCGGGCAAGCTGGTGCCGGAGATGCGCGTGTCGCAGCCGTCCAGCGGTTTGTCGGCACGCCTGTTTCCGTTGCGCTATATCTCGGCCACCGAGATGCAGAAACTGCTCAAGCCGTTCGCCCGCGAGAACGCCTTCCTGCTGGTGGACCCGGCGCGCAATGTGCTGAGCCTGGCCGGCACTCCCGAAGAACTGGCCAATTACCAGGACACCATCGACACCTTCGACGTGGACTGGCTCAAGGGCATGTCGGTGGGCGTGTTCGGCCTGCAACGCGCGTCGGTGGCCGAGCTGATGCCCGAGCTGCAGAAAATGTTCGGCCCCGACAGCGGCATGCCCCTGGCCGGCATGGTGCGCTTCTTGCCCATCGAGCGGACCAACTCGGTGGTGGCGATCTCGTCGCAGCCGCAGTACCTCAGCGAAGTCGGCGACTGGATCCATACCATCGATGAAGGCGGTGGCAACGAGCCGCAGATGTACGTCTACGATGTGCGCAACATGAAGGCCACTGACCTGGCCAAGTACCTGCGGCAGATCTACGGCACGGGCGCGATCAAGGACGACACCCCGGCCAAGGTCGCCCCCGGTTTGCGCACCGCGACCTTGTCCTCGCCGGGCACCAACAGCACCTCCGGCAGCACGCCGGGTGGCCTGAGCAACAACCTCAATGGCAACCCACCCGCCGCTGAGGACGAGGAGCAAGCGCCCGACACCGAGCAGGACACCGCCGAGCAGGGCGCGACCGACGACGCCCCGGCCAAAAGCCTCGACGCCGGCACCCGGATCACCGCGCAAAAAAGCAGTAACCAACTGCTGGTCCGCACCCGCCCGGTGCAATGGAAAGAGATCGAATCGGCGATCAAACGCCTCGACAACCCACCGCTGCAAGTGCAGATCGAAACGCGCATCCTCGAGGTCAAACTCACCGGCGAACTGGACCTTGGCGTGCAGTGGTACCTCGGCCGCCTGGCCGGCAACTCCACCAGCACCACGGTGGGCAACACCGCTGGCAGCCAAGGCGCGTTGGGCGGCGGCGGGGCAGGGTTGGGCGCGACGGATTCGTTGTTCTACTCCTTCGTCAGCTCCAACCTGCAAGTGGCCCTGCATGCCCTCGAAACCAACGGCCGCACCCAGGTGCTGTCGGCGCCGTCGCTGGTGGTGATGAACAACCAACCGGCGCAGATCCAGGTGGGCGACAACATCCCGATCAGCCAGACCACGGTCAACACCGGCACCTCCGACACCACGTTGAGCAGTGTTGAATATGTGCAGACCGGGGTGATTCTTGACGTCGTGCCGCGGATCAATCCGGGTGGTTTGGTGTACATGGATATTCAGCAGCAGGTCAGTGATGCCCAGGACCAGGCGTCCACTGGCAGCGATACGCCGACGAATCCGCGTATTTCCACGCGGTCGGTGTCGACCCAGGTCGCGGTGCAGAGTGGGCAAACGGTGCTGCTGGGCGGGTTGATCAAGCAGGACAATGCGGAGAGTGTCAGTGCGGTGCCTTACCTTGGGAAAATTCCGGGGTTGCGCTGGTTGTTTGGCAATACCAGCAAGTCCAAGGACCGCACGGAGTTGATTGTGCTGATTACCCCGAGGGTGATTACCAGCAGCAGCCAGGCGCGGCAGGTGACGGATGACTATCGCCAGCAGATGCAGTTGTTGAAGCCGGCTAACTGAGGGAACGCGGGGAAAAATGTGGGAGGGGGCTTGCCCCCGATGGCGGCCTGACAGCCGACCAGGATGTTGGATCAGACCGAGTACATATCCGTTGCTGCGGTAACGGCCACTTAGGGCTTCGCTCTTACAGCGACTCACTTTTGAACAGTGCAAAAGTAAGCAAAACGCTTCGCCCCACCACTCGGCACCTCGCCTAGGCTCGGTGTGCCCCAAATCACTGTCGAATTCCGGCCAGCGTGGTTTAACGGGGCGCCTGAGATCAAGATCTAAAGCAAGATCAAGGGCGGCTCGCTTCGCATCGTGGTTAGCGTTGGCTAATACAACGTTGTGTAGATACCCATACTCATCGGGGCATAGGTATCTACACAATTTTCAGAGACTGGCGAGTTCCCCTGTGGCGAGCGGGCTTGTCCCGCGTTGGGCCGCGTAGCGGCCCCAAAACAGCCGCTATGGAGTTTCTGATACACCGCATTCTGCTTTACTGGGGCTGCTACGCAGCCCAACGCGGGACAAGCC